>RKRY01000100.1 GCA_007571135.1 Candidatus Nitrosopumilus sp.
CGGATCGGGACAACGATCAAAGACCGATGGTGATTTCCAAGTCAAACACGACGCAGTCAAGAAGTCATGTCCTGCGATATCATATCAGCAAACCGGATGTCTTTAAGTTTGAGAGATCCCTAAAATGGCATCCCAGACGGTCTTTGGAACCGGCATGACAGACAGCCTGGAAATTCGAATCAATTCCCAGTCTTTGAACCTTCCATCTCCTTTCATCTCGTCCAAAGTTACCGGACGTTTTAGGGATCTTTTGTATTTTACATCTACCACGACAAAACGTTCGTTGTCTTCCTTGGGATTTGGATAGGGCTTTGAAGTTACCTCCATTATGCCCACGGCCTGGCGTTCATCGCCGGTATGGTAGAAGATCACAAGATCCCTAGGCCTCATCTGGCGCATATGCTTAAGCGCTAGGTTGTTATGAACCCCGTCCCAGACAGTCTTGCCTTCTTTTTTCAGCTGCTCAAAATTATATCCCCTAGGACCTCTTGGCTCCTGCTTTGCCAGCCAATAACTTACCATACAGCCCCTTGGGACGCCGATGCTTTATGGCTTTTGGAATTGTGTGTTCCCCGGCTCTGACTCGCACAAGATCATTGGAATTTAGCCAAAACCTCCTTTGGGTTTTCTAACCGGGGTTGCCCATGTGGACCACGCCTGGATGAATTAGAAATCATTGGCATCGCTACGATTGACATCATCCTAATCCGTCTGCATGGATGCTCTTGGGCGCTTAATGTTGGGGTTACTCTTACTAAACCATTTAGAAGGGTGCACTGGGAACGAATTAAATCATCTGCTAACAAAGAGACCTGGTGGAGATTAAAAACACCGCACTATTTTTTGTCGGGGTTATTTTACTGGTTGCTGGAAGTCTGGTTGTCCTCTTTGACTATCTGCAAATTCAGTTCTATGAGAGGCTGGGCAAGGAATCATACCCTCTGCCAGACATAAAAGACCAGGCAGTTTACCAGAGACTGATCATAGAGTTCTCCATTGGAACAACTGTTCTGTCAGGAGGCATTGGAATGATTGGAATGTCTTTTCTAGGCAGGTTTCAAAATGGAATCCGATAAAGAGATTTCAAACCCTGCGACAGGGACGCGGATTTTATAGCCTTCCACCGTCCTAGAACTTATCTCTCCGACAACGCCAATTGATCTGCCATCTGCAAGAACGCTTGCACAGCGTCCGCCTTCAAAGGCCGGATGCGTCGTGGCCCTTGTTTGAACCTTTAGACCAAAGCCAATCTTTAATCCGGATTGCAAGACGGACTTTGTCTCGGTGAAATTTGCATCCTGATGGGCGCTGACTCCCGAAAGGTTGATCCCCTCTTTGATTGAACTCCCTTCTAAAAAGACAGAACCGGTTTCAAAGATTTTTTGAGGATATGGCTCGTGAATGTTCCTTGACAGGTTCTCCAGCAATCCCGGAAGTATTGAATCCCGTAAAATGGCATGCTCCTGACTTTTTGGTTCACGCACGGAAATGGTTTTTGAGGCCTCCCCCCTGTTTGTCATGTTATACAAAACACGCTTGCTTGTCAGGCTCGAATTAAGCACTTCAAGATATCCTAAACCTACCATTACCTGGCTGAGATATCTGAGATTCCGAGAAACGGGACTGGCCTGACCGATTGCCTGCGACGGTGACAACACTGGTTTGAGATTCTGAATTCCATACCCTAGGGCAGCCTCTTCGACAAGATCCATTGGACCGAAAAGATCAAACCTGTGTGGCGGAATGACACACAAGATACTCCCACCGCCTTTGGGGGACGCATCCAGCCTGGATTTCTTCAAGCAAGAGATGATCTTTGAAGAGCTCAAATTCAGTCCCAAAACCTGATTTACCAAGGCTGGGTCAAGACGCATCTCTCTTGATCCAAGTTTTGGGGTGGAATTTTTTGATCCGGAAATCTTGACTTGCTCCAAAGTAAATCCCGCACTCTGTAAGATGACTGCAACTACTGAAAGCATGTTTTCTGCATCGCCCCTGTCAATTCCGGTCACCTCGACGAAGAGATTCTTGGTTTTGACAGTCATGGCTGTAACTGCCGCATTGATGATTGGCGGAAATGAGATGATCTCATTTTTCGAATCTGTAATTACCGGCATCTTTGGCGAATCTGCCAAAATGTGTCCATACTTCTCTCCAATGCCAGTTGATTCTAGAATCTGGGATATTGACAGCTCCTTCTCAGAGTTTAAGGGAACGAATCTGTGATCCCTGCCAGTAGTAGAATATGTCAGGGGAAACGTCATCTTATCCAAGTCATGAATTCCAATAGAGGATCTTTCCCTTCTTCTTCCAAGCCCAAAGTGGAGGTCTTCTTGCATGGCCATAAGCTGCCTGATGGTTTTATCATCGATCCTTCCATTTTTAGCCGCTACTCCGGTCACAAAGGGCCTGATCCTTGAGACACCGGGTTTTACGCTGATGTGAAACCGCTCTGATCTTCTGACTCTTAGCCTGACTGCCCCGGTCTTGATTCCAAGCAGCCCCTGCATTCCCAGCGCGATTCCAAAATCAGTAGAGTAATCGGGCCTGTTTGGACTGTATTCGACCCTGACCAGATCCCCGTCTTCGGATTCAACATCCAGGCCCAGGAATGGCAAAAGATCAGCGATCTGTTTTTTCGATGATCCTCCAACCAGTCTTCGGAGGCGGGAATAGGACAGCTCAACTACCGGCATCCTGATGCACCCCCCTCAGCCAACTTAGGTTGTTATTGTAAAATTCCCGTACGTCGTCTAATCCATATTTTAGCATGGCGATCCTTTCAATTCCTCCGCCCCAGGCCAAAACCGGTTTTGTGATTCCAAGCGACCTTGTAACTTCGGGCCTAAAAATTCCCATCCCGAACAACTCGACCCAACTGCCCAGCCTCTCATTGTACACCATGGTCTGAAGAGATGGCTCGGTGTATGGGAAGAACGTTGGCCAGAACTTTATCCTTGCAATTCCGATTCTTTTGTAAAATTCCCTCTGAATTCCCATCAAATCGCGCAGCGTTACACCTTTGCCGACGACAACCCCTTCAATCTGATTAAATTCGACAAGGTGCTTGTAGCTGACCTTCTCATTTCTAAATACGCGGCCCAGGGAGAACACCCTGGCCTCGTCAGGCCTTGTTTCAGCCAGGTGCCTTATGGTAACACACGTAGTGTGGGTTCTCAGGACCATCCTTCGTGCTTCGTTGATGTCCCATCGGTATCTCCAGTTTCTCCTGTGCGAATCAGAAACTCTTCTAATCTGCTCAGGCATGGCAATTTTCTTTGCCAAAATTCCATCTAGATAAAACGTATCTTGGAGTTCCCTTGCAGGATGATCCTGGGGAGTAAACAACGCATCAAAATTCCAGAAACTAGGCTGAGTCATACCGCCAATAATTTCAGAAAAACCCAGCGTAACGAAGATTTCACGAACTTCGTCTATTGTATCCTTTAACGGGTGGGTTCTTGCTACAAAGACCCGGGGCACCCCTGCCTCTACATCTATTGCTCCAGATGAGTCAGATATCTCAAGGGATCCTGCAGAGTCAGAAAGTGAGATCACTTTTGTCTTGACTGTCTCCTCAATAACAAAGTCAGGCCTCCTCAAAAGGATGGCAAGTTCGGAGGGACTGACCATTTCTTTAGGAATTTTCTGCCTTCCAATCTGCCGGATAATCCTCTCGGCAGGAATTTCTGCCGGTTCGTTGCTCAAAGAGACCGTGTCTGATTCGGTTCTTACCCAGCTGTTTCTTCTGGCAAGGCCCATTGCAGGACCAAATGCAGAACCGAGCTGCCTTTGCAGGTCAGACAACCTCCTTGGTCCGTCCTTTAGTGAATCGAGCAGCCGCCTCTCGGGAAGTCCTTTTTCAATTGACTCGAGGCCGTTGCCTCCCAGCCTGATCAGACTGGCCTTTGATTCATTTACAATTGCCAAGTCTTTTAACTTGAGCCATTCGATTCCCCGTCTGATTTGATCAGGTGACAGGCCAGTTGATCCCTCCAGCGACTCTGGAGATTGCTTGGGATTCTCTCTTAGTGACGAAATGATCTTTTTTTCAATGTCGTGGAAGACTTGTGACAACAGGTGAAAGTTCGAAAAAGACTTTTTAAACCTTAACCTAAGTCAGATTGAATGCCATCTGATGACTTTGTCGTAACTCCCTGGCATGTCGAGGGCGATATTGATTATGAAAAACTAATCAAGAGATTTGGCACAGGAAAGATTTCAGCACAACTGCTGGCCAGAATTACAAGGATCACAGGCGAGGACCATTTTATGCTCAGACGTGGAGTCTTCTTCTCACACAGGGAGATGGACAGAATCCTGGATGATTATGAAAAGGGAAACAAGTTCTTCCTATATACGGGCAGGGGTCCATCGGGACGCACCCATATCGGACACCTGGTTCCATGGGTGTTTGCAAAGTGGCTGCAAGAAAAATTTGACACGAACATGTATTTTCAGCTAACCGACGATGAAAAATTCTTTTCAAAGCACAACCTTACCTTGGAGGATACAAAAAAATTCGCTCTTGAAAACGCTTTAGACTTTATCGCTCTGGGGTTTGATCCTAAAAAAACCAAGATCATAATCAATACGAGTAACATCCAGGCACTGTATCCGATCGCAGCTCAAGTTGCAAAGAAGATTAACTTTTCAAATACAAAGGCCACGTTCGGATTTACAAACGAGACGAACCTTGGCATGATATTTTACACCTCGTTACAATCGGCTCCCTGCTTTATCGAAGACAAGCCGGTTTTGATTCCTTTGGGAGTAGACCAGGATCCCCATTTTAGATTGACAAGAGACATTGCACCCAAGATTGGAAGGCCAAAACCCGCACTTCTTCACAACATTATGATTCCTGCATTGGAAGGTCCGGGAGGAAAGATGTCGGCATCAGACGGGGATGGAACCGTCTTTACAACCGACGCTCCAGACGTAGTAAAAAAGAAGATCAACAGACATGCATTCTCGGGCGGCCGGCCGGATCTTGAACAGCATAGAAGGCTGGGGGGCAACCCTGACATTGACGTGTCATTTCAATATCTTAGGATATTTTTTGAGCCTGACGACGACAAGCTCAAGACGATCTATGACGATTACAAATCCGGGGAGATGCTTTCTGGAGAACTGAAAGCGATTTTAATAGAAAAGATGAATAATTTTCTTGCGACGCATCAGAAGAACAGGGAAAAAGCCAGAGACAGAGTTGACGAATTTCTATTTGAGAACAAATGAAAATTAGCATACGGTGCGATGACAAATACGAAGCGCAAAAGCTTGCCAGTTTAATCTTTATCAAGGATGGAAGTGAGACGTTTATCACGTCCATTCTAAACGTAGTTCAAAACGAGCTGGTGGTCTCATTAAAGGACCAGTCGGCACACAGCATTCTCCTTTACGATGAGCAGAATGTGGAGAACTTTGCAGATTTCATGCAGTCTGTCATTGACAGGGAGGACAGGATTGTTTCGGCCAGAGCTGTTGAAGAAAATGTAGGCATCGTAAAAGAAAAGATCTAGGGTACGAGTACGGTGTAAAGGGTCACAATGCCAACCATGGCAATCATAGACAGGCCTAGTGCCTTAAAGTCGCCATTCATAGTCTGACTTTAAAATCATTATAATTAAAGTGTTAATACATTCCGTCTTCCCAGATGTTATCCCCTGCAGCATATCCGGAAGGAGGTTCTGCCGGCACATCCAGATCGGTCATGACATGCACCAGATGATCTGTCTTAGCAGTGTCAGTATGTCGTATGGCATTTTGTAGTGACGTGGTAATCGATCAAGTCAGATTTGATAACTTCAATTAATCATGCAAAATCTAGCAAGTTGTTGAAAAATATACGGCATGAAAGACATGAACTCTCATTTTTACAAGTTCCTTTATGTGACTTAACCGATTACGTGGCGTGGCAGGTGCCCGGTAGTTCATAATGCCTTCTAAAACGTCCTTATTCATCTGTTATGAATGCGCTATGCGCGTCAGGCCGTCTTTTGGATACATCTGGTAAGACTGACAAGACAACAAGATTCAAGTTGAATACCCAAGATACATTGGCAGGAAGAAGAAGGCTGACGGATTTGTATCAGAGCCTTGAACTGCACCTGTAAAAATCAAACAAGGGATCTGTCCATTTCAATTGACATTACTTCTTGAACTTTGAGAAAATACAATTTTGTTGAATATGGCATTTGATCAACATTGTTATCGACTGCAACCATGAAATACCTGACAGCACGCCTTGATATGTCCAGATTAAACTTCATCGTAAGAATCGGATCTTGACGAACCTTGATCTTATCCTGAAGCCATGGCGGGGACATCTCAACTGCCTCTTTGATGATCTTGTCATACCAAAATGAGAGATTGCTGGGCTGCAATCCATGCCTTAGATTTACGACATCGTTATCAATCTGCCTCATCATGCGGTTGATGATTGCCATGGCCTGAATCCAGCAATTTTGTTTTATGATAATTGCTCAAAGTTAGCCAAGCTTCTTGTCAATTCACAACAAGTTTCCTTCCCTGTCAATTTCTGAATTTTTGATTCTAGTAGTAGACATCCTTGCACCGTCCTTTGCAAGATGCATCGGAACAACGATGATCTCTACCGGGGGAAGATTCCTCTCTGCCCGCAGCTCATTTAGTCTCTGGCCCTGATCCCTGGTCTCAGAGCTGACAACTAGCGCCTGAACTTTCCCCTCCAGCACTGCCGGACCAAAATCGTTATCCAACTGGCTAATCTGAAAGTCAGATTCTGGAAATTCTTGAAAAATAGCTTCAAGAAGACGGGCCAATCTGGTATGATAGTCGTTGCGGGGGGACTTGCCCTTTCTTTTGGCCAATTCATCGCTTGTCAATCCGATGACTACCTTGTCAGCCCTTGAAAACGCACTTGAGAGCAGCGTCAGATGTCCCCTGTGAATAATATCAAACGTACCGCCCACTGCAGCTAGCGAAAAATCGGCCATGAATATGCTGTGACAAATACAAAGATAAACCTACTATTTTACAAGAAAGAGAACGATGGGGCCCTGCTCAGAGATTGGAATGTTGTTTCTGTCCCAGACAAAGGTCTCCATAAAATACAATCCAGATCTTTGAGGAATCCAGTCTATGATCTGAGAATCAAGTCCCGCACCAATGAATCGCCCCTCGTACTGTCCGATGTATTCTACAGTCGGCCTTTCCCCAGATTCTTTGATCTGGACATAGTAGGTATATGCAGTCTCATTTCTTTCCTGATCTGCCGCAAATTGAATCCATGTCTCACTTCTAATGTTTACCGGAACCCCTACTGAAAGTTCAGACAGTTTCCTTCCCTGACTGTCTTGAATTGAAACCTTGGAGATCGTCGCCATCTTAGTTGCAATCCCGGATGCGGGGATCACTACCTCTACGACATCAGAATAAAATATGTTTGATTCGGCAACCATGAGGAATCCCGCTGCCTTGGAATCGATTTTTCCGTTGAATTCAAAGGCGACCCTGTCATTTGGCATTACCTCTCCAATCTCCACGGTTTCAACACTCAAAATTCTTGGAGGATCAAATGCGTCATGCATTGCCAAGTACACGTTTGTGTCGGAAGTTAGAGCGGCAGCTCCGTTCTCCAGTGTTCCGGTAAGGCGGAGCTCGGTATCCACAGACACGTCATCGGCATAGACTCTCAGGGCGTTCTCCTTGGGATTGGAGGAATCAAACCCTACCAAAGAGACAGATGCCTGGGTGATGTTGGGATTGGCAGAAGCCGAACGAATTGAATATGGAGAAATCCCGCTTGCAGGAATTACTTGACGTGAGACATTTTCTGTAACAGTCTCAATGGGATGTGGATTTAGATCATCGTAGAACTTTGCCTGAACTTGTACGTTAGTTACTGGGGTAAGCGCATTGTTGTTTTCAACTATCCCGACTGCAACAGAGTACCCTTCAGCATCACGATAAACAAAGGGGGTTTCATTTTGTAATGAGACAGTCAGCGTTGGAGTGTTATCAGAATATTCTTGGGCGTCAATTTGGGAGACCGGAATCAGCAGAACAACTAGCAGGATCACTGGGATAATTTTTTGCATCTGAATCTTGTGTGCATCCGTGATTAATTTTCTGTAACAATTCATATTATGAACAAGAAAGATAACAACGTTTAACCTAGTTTGCACTAGTGAAGGAGAATAAAAAGAGAATAAAAACAATGTAAATTAGTTTCTCTTGGCGGTAATTGCTAACCAGTATATCAAGCCTGGTGCTAAACCAACAATGAGTGGGATCCATACAGGCCATCCATCTACTACGCTTGCCATAAGAGAGAACCGAAACTCATCCTATTTAAATCCATCCGGAAGGCCGAAAATCAGAAGAGACTAGTGGACCGGACGGAATTTGAATCCGTGACCCCCCGCGTGCAAGGCGGGTATACTGCCAGGCTATACTACCGGCCCACACAAATGTTGGATTGTGTGTGGATTTTAATTGTTGTCTTCTAGATTGTCTGTTTTACAACTTGCCTCTCAAGCCGTTTTTGCTATAGTGCCCAATGGGCCCGGACGGAGTTATGGAGCAGATCCCAGTCTTCCCAGATGTACCAAAAAAAACGTCCTGACGCATGTAACACATTCATAACAGATCAATTAGGGCGTTTCAGAAGGATGTATGAACGACCAAACCTGTCTGTCGAAGCGCAACATATCTAAGGCAGATGTCCCATGCCAACTATTCTCAACACCATTGGTGCGGGGCTCTCCCACGGACCAACATCTGGGAAGACTGGATCTAGGCAAGGATTTTATTTGAAGATACGTACGCACACTCATGGTACTTTTAGAGTCTCAAACCAAGCTAAAAGCTGGAGACATCGCGCCTGACTTTGAATTGTTGGGAATTGATGATAAGAAACACTCGCTCAAAGACTATGACGGCTACAAAGGGGTTTTGGTGATCTTTATGTGCAATCATTGTCCATATGTCAAAGCTAAGGTGGATGCAATAAACGAGTTATACGAAAAATTTGGAAGGGATATCGCAATTGTTGGAATCAACAGCAATGACTCGACTGACTATCCTGAAGACAGTTTTGATGCGATGAAGGAGACTGCAAAGGAGAAGGGATTTGGATTTGATTATCTAGTTGATAAAACCCAAGAGATTGCAAAAAAGTATGGGGCCATGTGCACCCCGGATCCATTCCTGTTCAATGACCAAAGGCAACTAGTTTTTCATGGCAGAATTGACGATGCCATGAAGCCAGATGACGAGGCCACTGAAAAGACAATGATCAACAACATGCAAAAATTATTGGACGGCAAGAAAATTGAAAAAGACTTTGACCCGTCAATTGGATGCTCCATCAAATGGAAGGAAAATTAAACTTAAATGACCTCGTCCTAAAGACTTGACCGTGGGCTCGTAGCTCAGCTTGGCTGGAGCGTTCGACTGATAATCGAAAGGTCATGAGTTCGAATCTCATCGGGCCCATCTTACTTTATATTCTCAAATGCTGATCTAGACCAGTGCAAGATGTCTTCAATCTTCTCAGATGCCAAATCCGAGCTGTTCTTGCTCTTCTTTGAAATCTTTCCGCAAAGTGCAAGCTTTATTCTTTTGCCAGATCTTTTCCTGATTGGATTAATTGAATCGGCAAAAAAGTTTAGTCCTTCGCCGGTATCTGAAAAGACTGCAACAATTAGGATGCCGGGCCTTTGTTTCCAAACCTTTCCAACCAGCCTCTGAAAGTCTAGATCAAACAGAACATCTGCTGCCGATGACATGTCGCCTAGGTTGGAAACTCTCCACCCCTCTGCGTGATATACGGCAGCAACAGCTTCGGAGATCAAGCTGCTGTTAGAGTCTGCCGCAATCAGGACCAGGTTCTTCTTTTGCTCTAAAACAACCTGTACCTGATTGAATATTTGCAATGATTTTGAGATTGTCATCCTTAGTAGATTTCTTTCAGCAGTGCCAATCTTCCCATCTTCAAATAACTGGCTAACAGACTCGATTGCTGGGAGGACAACTTCCAAAACCAGTCTGTTGACTGTTGCGCCTGAATGAAGGCAGTTTCTGATCAGGGTAAATACCTGTTCTTCTGAGCCCTTTACCAGGAGATCAAGGTATTGCTGTGCGACCTTGAAATAGTCATCTGGAAAGATATATGATTCCTGTCCGGGTTCTAGGAACCATAATGTGACGTTTCCAATATTTTTTTGGCGCAACAACCCCTCGGCTGCAAAAACCTTGAGATACTTTGTCATGGTGATCCTGTTGATCCTAACTTTCTCTGAAATCTCAACGCCGGACATTCCGGATTCGGAATCCCCCAAAGTTGAAATCAGCTTTTCACGAATTTCCTCAGTTGAATATCCGCGACCCATGATGTTCTTGGATTGATGTGTCGTATAAAGACTAATTTCTGCCAATCTGAGAACTGGTTTTTCAAAATAAGGCTGCCCTTGACTGCACGGAACCGTCAAATCCTTTGCCTGTCTGCCTGCCTTAAGGCCAATAAAATTGTGCTTGATGTGGACAGGTGGTTTTGGCCAATGGCTGGACTTACAACACCCGATCCTACTACGTGTCAGGAACCAAATCCTCTTGCTAACTCTTGCCTGTCGAGGGTTTTTGAACGTCGCATTTTTTTCCAATGTTGTGGACTGTAAGGAAATAGACGAGCACCAGCATCCCCATTGTGCCAAGTCTGATTTGGGTATCATAGACATTCAAAAATGAGAGAGCTGCAATTCCAGTACTTCCAAATAACGTTACTAATGACAGGCCTACAGAGCTGCAACTAACACATATTCCCGAACCCAGTCCGAAGATAGAGCCGATCAGACCCGCACCTGTTTTTTTCAAATTATTTTTCGTGTGGGTTGCCTGATACAGTGCCATGCTTGTAACAAGTCCGATTAGCAAAGACATCCCTGCCATGGTAATAAAATTTAACATCATATTTTTTGGAATATGAAATGTCAGAAATGGCTCAAAGAACAGAAACTGTCCAGCATACAGCAGCAAAATCATGCTAGATGAGAAGACAAATACAGAAGACAGCATGTAACGGGTATTTGAAAATATCAAACCCAGTACAAACTTGTGAAAGTTCCAGTCAATCATTTCTTGTTTATCTTAGTATGTGCATTATATGGAAATTGTGCCGTGCTCTCATGTGCTTCTGCTGTTAGTCTGCCGGCAGCTGGACGGCTTGTGTTATCAACTTGATTCTAGGTTGGCGGTTAAACAATGGCAAGAGTGTGCGTGAACATGCGCGGTGTCATTACGCATCTAAAGGCGCCATTTAGATACGCCACTATAAGTCCCATAAGCCGTGGCTCCACATCTTGTATCTGCCCACATGCTACAGCGTTTGGGATCCTTGCGATCGTACTGCACAAACTCTGCCTGATCCTGCAGGTATGCGATGACCGGTTCGTTACCCCTGTGATCCGTATCTGTGTGCATCCTTATTGTAACCTGTTACGAGTTTTAGGAATCAGACTATCTGCCAAGCGGCTTGTAATCCGTATCTGTGTGCATCCTTATTGTAATCCTTTTCTCTGAGTGTCTTGCGGCGCACACATGCCACAACTGTCCTCAAACATTCTGCCATGATCGGCCCGCCGACCCTGATCAGGGGCCCATGTCCTTCCAACCTGATCCGGATGCTGGCCTGCCTGTGGGTAGTCTGTTGCATAACTAGCCCGGATCAGAATATCCCCATTCCTTTCCGGCTCCATCTCACTGCATTGCAAGCACCTCCTGATATCTGTTGTATATGGC
>RKRY01000064.1 GCA_007571135.1 Candidatus Nitrosopumilus sp.
TAAATTATGCAAGATTTATCAAATTATTGAAAAATATACCGCATGTAAGCTGTGAACTCTCATTTTTTACAAATTCTTTCATGTGACTTAACCGGTTACGTTTTGACTTGCCGCTTGGGCTGTACTCTTGGATTAACTGGAGTTACTCTTTAGGATGGGCACACAGTTCTGCTAAAACACCATAAAGTGATTTTGGATGAATGAAGGTGACTTTGGTTCCTGCAGAACCAGGACGGACATTACCTAAGAACTGAACCCCACAGTCCTCCATCCTTTCAACTTCGCCTTCAATATCGTCAGTCTCCAATGCCATATGATGCAGTCCTTGCCCCCTCTTCTCGAGAAACTTTTTGATAGGACTATTGTCACTTGTCGGTTGCATTAATTCGACACGAGTGTTTTCCAGATGAATGATTGCAACTTTGACACCCTCAGACTCTACTGTTTCAAACTCTACGCTGTCAGCGCCAAGTGCCTTCTGGTAGACTTTGGCAGACTCTTCAACGTCATTTACTGCAATTGCGATATGATCAATCCTCATCTAAAATACCTCCTTTGGGCGGTATTGGCCAAAGACTTGTCTAAACGTGTTGCTGATTTCACCTGTTGTTGCAAATGCCTTTGCGGCAGTAATAATGTAAGGCATCAGGTTCTCATCAGTTTCTGCTGCACTTTGCATCGCAGATAGTGCCTTGTCCAATCTCCCCGAATCTCTTTGTACACGTAGTTTCTTGAGGGCTTTCTTTTGTTGGATCTCTACTTTGCCGCCAATTCGAAGCAGATCCGGTTGTCTCTCTTTTTCAGCATGCTTGTTGACGCCTACAAGGATCCTCTTGCCATCATCGGTCTCCTTTTTGAGGCGGTAGGCATTTTGTCTGATTTCGGATTGGAAGAAGCCCCTTTCAATTGCTTTGACAGAGCCGCCCATTCTTTGGATCTTTTTCAAGTATTTCCACACTCCCTCCTCAATCTGGTCACACAGTTCTTCTAGATAATACGAGCCTGCTAGTGGGTCTGCAGTCTTTGTAATTCCACTTTCGTGGGCAACGATCTGCTGTGTTCGTAGGGCGATTTTTGCAGATTCCTCAGTAGGTAACGCAAGTGCCTCGTCCCTAGAATTTGTGTGAAGTGATTGGGTTCCACCAGATACGGCAGCCATTGTCTGAATTGCGACTCGGACAATATTGTTGTCAGGTTGCTGGGCAGTTAACGATTCACCGCTTGTCTGGGTGTGGAATTTTAGCTGCAATGAACGCGGATTCTTTGCATGAAACATCTCTTTTAGGATTTTTGCGTAAACCTTTCTTGCAACTCTAAACTTTGCGACCTCTTCGAAGAACTCTATCGTACAGCAAAAGAAGAATGACAGTCGGGGTGCAAAGTCATCTATTTTCAAACCCTGATCAAGGCAGATTTGGATGTACTCAATGGCGTTTGCAAGCGTAAATGCCACCTCCTGGGTTGCAGTACATCCAGCTTCTCTCATGTGATAGCCAGATATTGAAACAGGGTACCATGAAGGGACCTTTTGTGCGCAGAAGCCGATCATATCGCCAATCAATCTCATCGAGGGCTGCGGTGGGTAGATGTAGGTATTTCTTGCTATGTATTCTTTTAGGATGTCATTTTGTGTCGTACCGCGCAATTCATGGCTTTTGAATCCCTGGGATTCGCCAACTGCAATGTAATATGCCAGCAAGGTTGAGGCAGTGGAATTGATCGTCATTGAAGAACTAACATCCCCAAGTGGAATTCCATCAAATGCAGTCATCATATCTTTAATCGACGTGATTGAAACGCCGACCTTTCCAACTTCACCTTCGGCTTGTGGGGAGTCTGAGTCATATCCGATTTGTGTAGGCAAGTCAAATGCCATGCTAAGTCCGGTTTGTCCCTTTTCAAGCATAAACTTGAACCGCTCGTTAGTAAGCTTTGCGTCACCAAAACCTGAATACTGGCGCATGGTCCAGAATCTGTCACGATACATTCCAGGATGAATCCCCCTAGTAAATGGGAATTGTCCAGAGTCTTCGTTTGGACGCCTCTTAGATGATTTTTGATAAATTCGTTTTACGGGGAACCTCGAATCGGTGAAAAATCTCTTTTCAGGTCCTTTTGATCTTATTTTTCTGGTTGCCATCATATCACTTTAACAACGATTTTGTAATTTTATCTCCTGCCTGATGCGGATCAATATCTTTGGACTGTAATTTAGCAACATAAGTTGAGAATGTCTCGTCAGATTCCAACATATCGTCAATCCTTTCTCGAATGTTATTTAAAACAATATCCTTTAGTTCTGCCTCCAACCGTTTCTGGTCCTTCTGTTTTTTCACCTTCCTTTTGATGACCATCAGGTCTTTGAGAGTTTTGGCAAATTCCGTAATTCCGGTATTGTTCTTTACCGAGGTCTTTAGCACGATGGGATTTCTCTTAGAATCCCCAATGAAATCCCTGACTGCGTCAAATAGTTGATTTGCGCCACTCAAGTCACTTTTGTTTACTAGATAAATATCTCCAATCTCAGTCAGACCAGCCTTGATTGTCTGTATGCTGTCACCGGTGTGGGGATTAAAGACCACTACTGTGATATCAGCGATGTTGGAGATTTCAACTTCAGTCTGTCCGGCACCGACACTCTCGATAACTATCGGATTAAAACCAGCATACTCTAAAACACGGATGCTGTTTCTCAGGGAACGAGAGACGGCACCAGTTGCGCCGCGTGATGCGATGCTTCTAATATAGGTTCCAGAATCAGTGGATTCTGTCATTCTAACCCTATCACCCAGGATTGCGCCTCCCGTTACGTGGCTGGTAGGATCAACTGCCAAAACAGCTGGTTTTGTACGTAGTTTCCTCATTGCGACTGTAGTTTTGTTGATCAGTGAACTTTTTCCAGCACCAGCAGAGCCGGTAATTCCGATAATGCTAGAGTTTCCAGTATCTTTGTAAATTTTTTTCAAGAGTTTCCTTGCTTCTTCTGGATCATTTTCAACGATTGTGATTGCCCGTGCAATAGCACCACGTTTTCCTTTCTTCAAGTCAGCAAGTATTTCCAATACAAACTAGACTCCAATGGTACAATAAAATCTTGTTTCTGATCTAATCTAAGGGACAGAGTATATCACTGGGGGAGGCGGCTCTCCATAGGGACGTATCTCTGTCTTGATTTGAACATCTCCAAGTTCCGTATGAACCACATCCAAAACGACGGGATGGACTTTCCACCCGTGTTTCGGAGATGTGGGAAATGGGACGATCTCAACGAATTCGTGTTCGAAGAAACTTTTTTGAAATGTCTCTTCCATTCCAAGAATTTCCATTACCACTGATTTGGTTTGGCCGGATTTGTCTGAAAATGAAACTTTGATATGGCCAGCGTCATGATATACGGCATCAAGATCAAACGTTTGTCGATATACATCCTTGTCATCAGAGCTT
>RKRY01000116.1 GCA_007571135.1 Candidatus Nitrosopumilus sp.
GCCATATACAACAGGTATCAGGAGGTGCTTGCAATGCAGTGAGATGGAGCCGGAAAGGAATGGGGATATTCTGATCCGGGCTAGTTATGCAACAGACTATGGCCTATTTTTCTGGTGCTGCTCTTCTAAACATGCCTTCAGGTTTTCCAACGATGCTTCATAAAAACTGCCCATAAATGCAGCAAAGTCAAGGAATTGTATTTCTGTCATCTTTTTGCTATTGATGTATGATTGCCATGTTAATTCCACCGAGGATCCTGACTTTGCCTTAATTGAAATTGTGGCAACATATGCCCTTAACGGCAGTCCCTCTGTTGCAATATATGAAAAATATTCCCTGTCTTTCCAAGCAACTATGTGCTCTTCAATCTTATTTCCGTCACTAAACGTGATCAATCTTACTGCCCCGACCCCTCTTTTCTTGCTTGACAGATAGGTCGTTTTCTTTACATTGACAACCCATGTGGGCAGACCTACAATGTTGCTGATTCTTCTCCAAACCGCCTCTTTTGTTGCCTTGATCATGACAGTCTTTTTCACAGATCCAGTATGAAATGCTTTTTTTCTCATGTCTGCATTGTTGTATGTCCTGCTAATTTTAAATGGTTGTACAACCGTTTTTAATCCCCTTTAGTAGTTGTATAGTGTCAAATGGTCTTTGGATGGGGAAAAAAGAAGGAAGACGGGAAGATTGAACACAAAGTTTCTCAGGACAAAGAGATTCGGTGTACAGACATTCCAAAGATCATTGCTGATCTGAAACGGCTACGTGCATCCCAGACTGCCTCTGAAATCAAACGTCTTAGGGACTACACTGCCCCGCTAATCGAAGAGCTGATGGAAATTGGAACCGTACTTGAAAAAGACGATCTAAAGGTAGATGATATTAACAAACATCTTGCAATAATCGTTGTCAGGGGGAAAAAACAGGTAATAACTGTGATAAAAAATGACGTAGTTCCACTACCCGAAGTAGTGACAATTGATGATGCAGAAAGACTAAATTCCATACTGCACCAAATTTTAAAAAAAGTGGGCAATGTTCTAGGCCGTCAGACGCGAGTCATCCACATCTTTGCAAAAAAATATGCTGAACAATTAAAAAACAATCTAGAGGTAATGAACGCCAATCACACCGAAATTCAAAAATTATTAAAAAACTACAAAGACGGAAGCAATCTATCTGAGCAAATCATTGAGCTAGTCGGCGACATTAAAAAAACCAGAAAACTAAAAGAAGAAAAGATGTCCAAAATTTCTAAAACGGAAAAACTTCTCCAGGAAACAGCCGTCTCAATATCCTCAATTAAGGATTCCATTGAACAGATCCGGTCTTCTGATCATTATAGAAAGTATCTGGAACTAGAACGTTCATTTAATAATTTCACAAACGACAAGCGTCAAATCAAAAATTCGATCAACGCCCAGTTTACAAAAATTTCAAGACCTTTGAGTAGGTATGAATACGGTTCTTCGCTAGATAAGATACAAAAAAACCTTTTAACTAAACTGACAAGTGATCCGTTTGACGTACTGCTTCCTGCAAATAAGGACTCGATTATAACAATATTGGAAAATGTAAGAAGAGGGATTTCCACGGGTTCCATCTCTGTAAAAGACAAATCCAAGTCAATGCAACAAATCACTGAGGTTGAAGAGTCGTTAGATTCCCTTATAGCTGAGGTTTTATCGTGTTCTGACAAATTCAACTCTTTACAACGCGAACTTGATTCATATGATCTTTCTGGGTATAATGCCCAAGCAAGTAATTTGGAAAAGAATTTCTTCCTACAAAAGGAACTGCAATCAAAATTAGAGACACTTCGTGGTGAAGTCGCCGACTGCGAAGAAAATATGTCTATTATGATATCCAAGGTTCAGACAATGATGCAAAGCTATTCAAATACGAGATACATTGTGCTGAACAACCTTTTGTGACTCTTCTTAGACAGGATACTCTGCCAAAAATGGTTCTAAAAGACAAGCTGTAAAACAGATCGTGCTGAGCTTAGAATTAAATTAGTTGAAAAGACAGGCAGTTTTGTGATCTTTAAAAGGAAGAAGATGAAGCGGAAGGTTTTGATCAAAAAGGATGTGGTAAAAAGCATTCTGTCTTACTGCCAAATGAAACATCCTAATGAGGGAATCTTGATCTTAAAGGGCAGATCAAAACAGGGCGAAATCAAAATTGACGGCCTGGTAATTCCGCCATTCAATTATGCCGGTCCCACATTTGCAGGATTCCCCCATTCCTTTTTACCATTTGATATGAGTTATGTTGGAGTGGTCCACTCTCATCCAAGCGGTTCGGCCGAACCTTCTGTGACTGACTTGCATAATTTCTTTGGACTGGTTTCTCTGATTGTACAGACTCCATACAATGATGATTGTATTTTTGCCTGGGATAGTAGCGGTAAACCTGTGCCTCTGTCAATTATTGATGAATCCTAGCCTCTCTGATGCATGAAGGATGACGATGACAACGTCGATGACG
Source organism: Candidatus Nitrosopumilus sp. (assembly GCA_007571135.1). Taxonomy (GTDB): domain Archaea; phylum Thermoproteota; class Nitrososphaeria; order Nitrososphaerales; family Nitrosopumilaceae; genus Nitrosopumilus. Next base: position 2,495 of record RKRY01000116.1, read on the forward strand.
ATCATGACAATCTGCTTTACAACTTATTGTTAAAACCACTTTTGACCAGATGCATGATCCAAGCAGGACATAACAGACAAATCCTGACAAAACTTTATAACATATTTTACGGCACTCTTAATGGGTTGTTTAATTACAAGACATATCTGATCTTCCTGTTTGCTTCTTTGGCAATTAGTATTGGATTGCAGATGGTTCTGCCTTTCCCATATGGTCTAGGTGCAGCACTTGCAATCTTTGTTGCTTTCCCACTCCTCCTCAGAAGACGTTACATGAGTCGCATGAGAGGTGGCTATGGAGGTTCTCGTGACTCTGGCACCGGCGGTGGAGGTTTCTTTGGAATGGGTTCCACTAGCTCATCTGGCGGGGTCCGTTATGTGTGTCTGGTATGCAACAACAAACACAAGGGTGGAAGCTGTCCTCGATGTGGCTCAAAAATGCAAAGGGCAGATTTCTAATTGATTTATCATGTACCTAGACGCACTCAGGCAAAAAGTAATCTTTCATAATTCTGTGGATGTCTGGATTGCGACGTGCGGGGAAAAAGACGTTCAATGGACCAATCCCTCTGGCTATAAAAAATTCATTGCCTATTTGCTCAAAAACAATCTGAATCTCAAAGCATTTAACCTGTGTGCACATGAAGCTGGCGCAACAGAGGAAGAGAAAACAAAATTTGCCCAAACTCTGGCAGAAACAAAAGATGATCCCAACTCACAAACCTATACGGTCAAACTGACAGACTCTGCACTTAAAGTCATCCGTAGTTACACCTTCTAATCAGCTGTTTTGTTGCGATACGATGTTGCCGGATCGCACTAACCCGAATCAGTTGTATCAATTAACCCAAAAGCAGTAATTGGTTGTCGCATGAAAGGTAATCGGTTAAGTCACGCACAATGTCATACAATTTTGATCCGACGGTACCCGGT
>RKRY01000103.1 GCA_007571135.1 Candidatus Nitrosopumilus sp.
CGGTTAAGTCGCATGAAAGAATTTGTAAAAAATGAGAGTTCATAGCTTGCATACTGTATATTTTTCAATAACTTGATAAATCTTGTATAATTAGTTGAAATTGTCAAGACTGACTTAACCGATTACGCCGATACAATGAGGAATACAATATCCGGATTTACCTGTACCTACAGACATGGACTGGACATCATGAGATTCATCTTCAGAACATCATTGTTGCCATAAATAATATGATCTGTAGTATCCATCTTACGTAATCGGTTAAGTCACATAAAGGAACTTGTAAAAAATAAAGTTCATAGCCTGCATATTCTATATTTTTCAATAACTTGCTAGATTTTGCATAAGTAGTTGAAGTTATCAAGCCTAACTTAACCAATTACCATCTTACTATCCAAGCAAATCATGTTATATCTTTTTTCTAATTTGTTGCACAACCATAGGCAAGAACGCACCCACGTCAGATACTATTCCCAATGCCTGCCAGGTTCCTCTGTCCATAAGTTTTGTCACAGTAGATTGGCTTATATCTACAACAATGACTTTGACGTCTGCCGGAAGCATGTTGCCAGTTGCGATAGAATGAAGCATAGTCGAGACCATAATTACCATGCTAGTGTCTTTGAGTATTTTTTTGTATTCTCGCTGGGCTTGTGCGACATCGGTGATTACATCAGGCAGTGGGCCGTCATCCCGAATGGAGCCTGCCAAAACAAATGGTACCCTGTTTTTTACACACTCATACATTATCCCGCGCCGAAGTTTTTTGGCTTTTACCATGTTAGAAATTGAACCAGCTTTGAATACCGCGTTGACGGTATCCATGTGGTTTCTATGACCACGAAATGCCAATGTTGCATCATGAACATTCATTCCCAACGATGTGCCTAGTGTCGCGTATTCAATATCGTGAACGGCAAGTGCGTTTCCTGCCAAAACTCCGTGAATATGCCCAGATTTTATCAATTCCGCAACGGCATCAGCTGCGCCGGTATGAACTATTGCAGGACCGCCAACTATGACAATTTTTCCGCCTTTTCTGTTAGTCTCAAAGATATCATCCGCAACTTTTTTTGCAATATGTTGGGTTGGCCTTTCACTAGAACTTGAGCTGCCCATAAACTCAAATACATTTACTCCTTCTCGAGGTCTTTCAGGAGGGATGATTTTGATTCCCTTGTCGCCGACAACTATCGGGTCGCCTTTTTTGACATCCCTTACAGGAACACAAGATGCGCGTCCTGATTTTACTACGATGCACTTATCCATCATTATGTTCTCAACTCTAATCCATCTTCCTTTATGGAATATCTGTGTGCGATTGTTAGTCGTACTGTAAAAATCATCAGGCATTACACAGTTTTTTGGCGATCTTTTCAAAACAACCTCTTTTTGAACTTTAGAGACGGCACCCTCTCGATAAATCGTGTCTAGAATCTCATCAAGGCGTTTTTGATTTTTAGCAATAACTTGTAATCGGGCATATGACTGATCTTTCTTTCTTTTTCCAATGCTAATTTCCTCTACTTGGAATTCGCCTTTAAGATCCATGATCTTATCGAAGATCTTAGTCAGGATCATTGAATCAATCAAGTGCCCACTTACTTCGATCTCTTGGATAAATTTACTCAATTCTTTTTTTGCGTAATTTGAGAACTAAAAGGTTATGTTTTTTAGTCATACTGGAAGTATGACTTTACCTTCAAATTTTTGTATGTTGTCAGCTTGAAATGTCCTTTCTAGGTCTTCCTTTTGAGGTTTTGTTATGCCTTGAACTATGGTTTTAGATGTGCCGTTTTTGTCAACTAGTGCCAGAATGTAACCACTATTGTCAGTAAGAACAAAACCCACAGATTCGTCGACAAACGCATACAGATTTTCTTCTCCGACGGGTTCCCAAGCATTGGTTTTATTGTCAGCAAGTGCCAATGCAGGCATCGCCTTTCCATCAGTTAACCCACTCAGGTATTCCCTAGCTTTTGCTACTCTTTTTTGTCCTAATTTGAGAGCATGAAAGTATTGCATGATTAGAAAGGGTCTGAATTGTTATAAAAACAATGTTGCTTCAAAAGATTGTTATAGAATAGTTGCTTTTGGCAAGCATGCCCCTTACAAATCCCATCATCATAAAATTAAATGAAATCACAACAATGGTTGAGGATAAATCAAGATTATCTGAATCTGAGGTCAGTGAAATAAAATCCATTTTTAGAGAGTTAGTTGAGAGTGGAGAGAGATATGATGTTGATGAGATAGAATTCTGGTTTAAAAATGAAGGAAGTTGGAAGGCAAGGGAGCCCATCATACGAATTTCAAATTTATTAAATTATGTTCAAGACAAATTTCACCAGACATCAGATCTGAGAATAGTTTCAGACGGCGATTGCAGTAGTAAAGATTAAGTTTCTAATTGCTCTAGTAGCTTGCTGACAATTTTGGTATTCTCCTTTCTCTCATAGACGATCTGTTCTAGCCGGTCCTCATCTTTATCCGGTTTTGAAACCGTTCTGAAATATTCTTCATCAAGATTATTGTTTGCTTGAAGACGTTTTATTACCTCAAATAAAATTCCGATCACTTGTTTTTGAGCTTTAATCAGTTCGTCCTTATTTTGCTCTACCATTGTTGTCATTTGCACATCTTTGTAAATAATTCTTTTAATTTGGGATGATGAATTTTTTCTTCTGCCGAATCATAGAACTGCCGTAATTTTTCCTTTGAAATTCCACCTTGTTCATATTTTTTGGCCTGAATTGCCATCTCGAGTTTATCAATTTCATGAACAAGTTTTGATTCAGGCGTGTTACAACCAACGAATTCATTCCAAATATTTTGGTAGTTTTCTTTCAAAGTTGCAGGGAGCGAATCAAGCAATTCAGAAAAAACCTTATTTTCTAATCGGAGTTTTTTTTCCTTAGGGATTTGTCCAGGGGTAAAATCTCCGATCTTTGATTCGGCCAAATCGTGTAATAGCGTCATCTTTAGAATTTTTTCGGTATCAAAGTTCTTAGAATCGGATATGAGCATGCCTATGACGCTCATCATAAAAGTGTGCTCTGCTACGGATTCAGGATTTCGTATGTTTGCTTTTTCAATCCACCCCTGACGAGGAACTTTCTTGAGATCAAGCATATTGCCAAGAAATTCATCAATCACGACTTTGTTACTGTGTTCCATGTAATGAGTTTTGAGATTTTCGAGTTTGTTAAACACATGAAAACCACCCCAGCACAACAGTGGCATGGTAGATCTGCCCCTCGTTATGACTGCGTAACGCACTTTCTGTTGAATGGGGTAATACTAGCTGCCATACTGCCGCTCATAATAATTTCGGCAAAAATCCCAACCCATACATTCTTAGATCCCAACATGTTACAGCAGGACATGATACAACAAGATCACACGTTC
>RKRY01000016.1 GCA_007571135.1 Candidatus Nitrosopumilus sp.
CTGCTTGATCAATTCCTCAGCCCGTAAATTGATGTGAGTCTCAATCTCCTCTTGGGATTTCCCAAGTACCTTGCCTTTGAGGATCTGCTTGAGATTTGAAATGACAAATTTCATGTAATATGCATCCAGGATATCAGAGTCTCCTGCAGTCTTTGCGATTGAGTAATGAACATCTGCCAAGTGGGCTCTCAGCGCGGACTCTATGCCTTGGGACGTGTATGGACTTTGGACATCTGCAACGGCATCTCCGTAGATCGTGTTTTTGATCCTAGTCATCAGTTCCTCAAGATCTCTTGATTCTGCCAAAACTTGGAAATCAGCCTTTTTCAATAGTTTTCCCCTCTGACTGTATGATTTTACAGACGCATAGACGTTTTTGCCCATCTGAAAAATCTGAATGGGCAACGGATTTTAATGTTTGGCGATGGTCGGTCTGTTGCACAACTTGTTCAAAACCGCCTTTGGCAAGATCATCTTAATCTAGATGGCAGAGTTATAAACAGACTAGCGGTGGTCATCCACATCTGAAGTTATCTCATTTAGGAATCTCAAGGCGTCGTATTTGTCTTGCTTTGATAGTTTCATGAATGCCTCTAGGATCTCTTTTTGGATGATTAACGAATCGTCTGAAACATATCTTAGTTTTGACAGATCAAATGGGAGCAACTCTCTGAACTTGTTATCACAGAATGCCTTTACATATCTTTGAAAGATCGAATGTGTGAAATTTGGACTAGTCTTAAGCAAGTTAGATAGAATCTTCTCAAACCCCTTCTCTGACGATTCAGCCTGTGAGAAGAATGTCTTTAACAACTCCTCCCTGTCTTTTACCTCGCTAATTGACAAGGCAATCATAATTCCCTTCTTTGTCAGATGATAAAATGGAATTCCCTTCTCTTGGAGCGCCTTTGGACCACGTTTTAGTGGCAGCCTCCCGTCCTCTTCTGCGATCTTCATGGGAAGCAGAACCACATCAAGATCCTTGAAGATTCCAGAGTAGATATTCTTCCATGAGATTCCATATCTTTTGGCAATCTTCTTAGAGATTCCCGTCCTGGTTCTTTCAGCGGGATTTGTGCTATTTGCAAGGATCGTTATTATTGCCCTCTGCCTGTTTGCTTCGCCGGTGAGTTCTACTTCTTTGGTCTTAAACGTATCAAAAATTGCCAGTCTTGAACTTGATTTTACCTTCATGCGATCACCATATTATAATTTTTCATTTTTATGTTACTATCAAAAAATACTGAAATATAATAATTTACTTTTTTAGTAATTTTTCAATCTCGAAGCCTTAAATAATTTTTAATTTCGATAAATTTAATGAATTCTAGGAACCACAAGTATGCTCTATTACTTGTGGCCGCAGTAGCCATTACAGCAACTGGTGCTATGTCTCAGGCATATGCACAACAAGTTACTGATGGAATGGACGGATACAACGAACACGGAATTTACACAGGCAACCCTAACGAATGTTGGGTTGGTAACGATGCAGATGGATACTTGCCATGTTACATCGATACCGGTGATACTGCCTGGATGTTAACTGCAACCTCGCTGGTACTCTTTATGAGCCCCGGCGTGGGATTCTTCTACGGCGGACTGGCACGTTCAAAGAACGTCACAAACGTTCTCGGAATGACCCTGATTGTTATGGGTTTGATGGCAGTTCAGTGGGTGCTATGGGGATATTCTCTTGCATTTGCTCCAAACGCCGACGAAGGAGCTAACATGTTCATGGGAAGCCTTGATTATGCAGGGTTTAACATGGTCTCCAATTATGCACCTCTAGGTGCTCCAACGGCATGTGACGGCGACATTTGGTCAAATGCGTATCAAATGCAGCAGTTCAAAGCTGAAGAAGCATGTGGTGATAGTTGGCCTAGTACAGTTCCACACTCTATGTTCGCAGCATTCCAAGGTACCTTTGCAATCATTACACCAATTCTAATTATTGGTGGCTTGATTGACAGAATTAAGTTCAGTGCGCTGGTAATCTTTGTTCTCCTATGGGGTACATTCGTTTATGACCCGATTGCCCACTGGGTATGGGGAGGCGGATTCGTCGGTGGCGGTGGACTCGATCTCAATCCAGAAATCGAAGAAGCCTCGTTTGCACTAGACTTTGCTGGTGGTACTGTAGTACACATTAGTTCAGGATTCTCTGCGTTGGCAGGTGCCATGATTCTTGGCAGAAGACTCGGATATGGCAAAGTTCCAATGGAACCACACAATGTTCCAATGGTTGTTCTCGGAGCAGCTATTCTCTGGTTTGGATGGTTTGGTTTTAACGCGGGAAGTGAAGTAATGGTTGACGGTATTACTGTCAGCGCTTGGGTTGTTACTAACACGGCAACCGGCATGGCAGTCATTACCTGGGTACTAATGTCCTGGGCACATACTGGCAAGCCAAGCATTGTTGGTGCTGCGACAGGTGCAGTAGCCGGATTGGTCGCAATCACGCCAGCTTCTGGTTGGGTTGGTCTAATGGCAGCTATTATCATCGGTATTGCAGCCGGAACAATCTGTTATGGCTCAGTAGCTTTCAAGAATGCAAGAAAGTGGGACGACGCACTCGATGTATGGGGAGTACACGGAATGGGCGGTCTTACAGGCGCAATCTTGACTGGTACGTTAGCAAGTCCCCACATCTGGGATACAGGTGATGGTTGGGGAGCATGGACTGGCACGCCGGCTGGTTACGAACAACAAGCAATCAGCATCATTGGCGCAGCAGTCTCAATAGGTTATGCATTTGGTATAACCATTGTAATCCTCAAGGTAATGGACGCAGTATGGCCTGGCGGAATCAGAGTCACTCCAAAAGAAGAGGAGATTGGCCTCGATTTGGCCCAGCACGGCGAGAGAGCATACGTAAACGAATAGGAAATTCCTTTTCTTTTCCTTCTTTTTGTTACTCAATCCAAATTAATTTAGATTTGATCATCCTATCCAAGTCATGCTGATCTCTACAAGTAAACTGAACTCAATCTTAGATGATCCGAATCTAATCATTGCAGATGCCCGCTCATTTAAGGAATATTCTGATGGTCATATTCCGGGAGCCGTTCACCTTGATCTCTTTGCGTTTCATTGGATTGATACGTCAACAGAGGGAATTGGAAACTTTAACAGGCAAGCACAAAGACTCCTCTCAATTTTAGGAGTCACTCCAGAAAAGAAGGTAGTATTTTATGATTCGGTCTCTGGAATGCTAGCTGCCAGAGGAGTCTGGATGCTGATGTATTTTTCACATCGGGATGTTGTAATGCTAGATGGCGGTATCACAAAATGGCAGAGCGAGAATCTGCCAACCGAAACGAGATCAAATGCATTCAAGCCATCGGATTTTTCAGGCACGATTGAGCCGGCAATCATAACGGGATTTGGACACATTAGGGATAACTTGGACACATTGAAAATTCTCGATGTCCGCTCTCCGGGTGAATATGACGGAAGCACAATCAGGGCTGCCAGATCAGGCCACATCCCAAACTCCTTTAATATTGATTGGAGCCAAAATCTTAGGGAGGATGGGACCCTCAAAAGTGATGAGGAGTTATCACAGATGTATGCATTCCCCAAAGACGCACAGATTGTCACGTATTGCCAAGGTGCCTACAGAGCCGCAAACTCTTTTTTGGCTCTCAAAAAACTTGGTTTTGAAGATGTCAGGGTCTATCTAGGTTCCTGGGGAGAATGGGGAAACAGGCTGGATCTTCCTGTTGACAAGTGATTCTTTTTTTTAGAACTCGACATGGTGGAACAAGTGGGAGTGTAATCGGTTAAGTCACATAAAGGAACTTCTAAAAAATGTGAGTTCATAGCTTACATACTGTATATTTTTCAATAATTTGATAAATCTTGTATAATTGGTTGAAATTGTCAGGACTGACTTAACCAATTACCTCCTCCAAGAAAGGGATGCTACAAAGCCAAAAGTAACTAAGATTCCCTTTTCAAAAACTTATCTTCTCTTCCAGATGAACTGATTGTAGATCATCTCTGGCCTGATCTGCCTGAATGCTTGAGCGCCGCCATCATACCACTTTGTAAAGAACTCGTATAGGTGCAGTCTGAGAGACTGGATGTACACAATCAATCCCTCGATCATCATGATTCCCAAATTGCCTCCGATGATCATGGCCCATGCCCCGCCTGACTCTGCGCCGCCAAGTGAGTTAAATGCATTGTTGACTGTAAGCAAAAGTGCAGCATGCACCAGCAACATGATTCCCAATCGGGCATAACTGATTGTATGTGCCAGACTCTCAACCGTCTTTCCCAAGAATACTTCCATGACGACATTTGCAGCCGAACCCCCGTCCTCAGGATGCCTCTTTGCATGTAGGATTCCCCCTACCATCATCAGTACCATTGATGCGATAACTACGACAACTGCAATTCTTGTTACAATCCAAACTTGGGCCCATTCGCCCAAGAAGACTGTAACCCAAGGAACAGATTCTGTGTGTACCTTCGAGTACATGTTCATTACATCGTACTGTGAACCGATCGCACACATCATAATCACAACGATTCCTCCGTAAAGCGTGATGTTTGGAATTGCCTCCATGAACATTGCCAGTTTGTGGCCATCGTGTGCCAACCTCTTGATTCTAAGGATCATGGCCCACACCAGATGGATGATTCCAATGAACAACGAGACCTTTAGGATGTTGATTACCTGTTCAAATGTCAATTCTGCCACGCTGAGAATTCCTACAATCCAACTAACTGAGTGTAGCGCTCCTCCTTCCTCAAGTAGCCCCTGAATAGGCCACATGTGATCCAAGTGGTAACCAAACGCTTCTCCAGCGCCCACACCTGCAATAGCAGATGCTGCACCCGAGATTGCAATTAGCATCCCCCACCTCGAAAGATTACCCTGTCCCTTGACCTTGAACAAGAGTCCCATTCCCATCAACAGCAATCCGTGACCCATATCTGCAAACATCAGTCCATAGAAGATAGGCCACATGAGGGCAATCATTGGGGTTGGGTCAGCCTCACCCTTTCTGGGAATTCCTTGGCTTTCGGTGATTACTTCAAAGGTTCTGATGAATTTTTTATTATCAAATAACGTAGGTACTTGGGTCCGTAGTTTTGGGTCTGCAATCTCTTCAGTTACAGACATCCACTGTTTGGTTGCATTCTTGAATCTCTCTTCCATCTTGTCTGGAATGAATCCTTGGATGACTGCAAAGTGCTTGGTCCCTCCCGGCTTTCTCAAAGTCTCAAGAACATCTTTTGCGACTCGCGCCTCCTCATACAGTGCAAGGACATCTCCCCTGGTACTCTTTGCAACCTTGGCGATCTCTTTTGCATTTGCCTTTTGCCTCTCTGTCAGTTCTTTGATCTTGGTTTCTGCCAAGGTATACGCTTTAGATGGGACCTGCGGGAATCCCTCGGGAATTACAAATGGATTGGCGTTAAAACTCCTTAGAACCTTCAATGTTTTTTCAGAATCGCCGGTTCCTGAAATTACCAGAACGGCTGCCTTTTCCTTGCCTGCAAGATCATACCTATAAAGCGTAATTCCTTCTAGAGCCCTGCTGATCTCGTCATAATCAGAGGAGTTGATGATAAATAAATTTGTGTAAAAATACTTCATTAATCCAAATCCGGAGAGATCAATGTTGAGTTTCTTGGCAACTTCGAGAGTCTCCTTAAGGGACGTATATTCGTCTAGGGATCGCTTGGTATCTGTTCTCTCTTCAAGCAATTTGGCTGGCCCGTCAATGATCTCAGGAGTTCTCTTTTGTAGATCCCTTACCATGTTCTCAATTTCGTCTATTTCATAGTCTCTCTTCTTGATGACGGTTCCCTTGAAGAGAATCTCCAAGATTCCTACGACTGGGGGAACGCCCAACCCTTTGACCACATCATCGATGGATTGGTACGTTTTCTGGGCATCTAACAGCAGATCATCGATCTCTGGGGTTACTGTGTCATTTTCAGTATCAATCTTGTGAAACCACTCAAATTCAGCAAGTCTGGAAATGGCTTGTGGAGATTCGTTCCTTGGCAAAATCACACTTCCAAGTTTCAGATCGGCTAGTCCCAAGACAATCCTTCGGTGAATCCTTAGTTTTTAATATCTTTCTGAAATCATCTCCAAACATTCCAGTCTGCTGCAACAGACTAAAACATTCCCAAACATTAAAATCCATTACGAATAAACGCCATCCATTGACAAATCCTGCCCTGGAACAGACTATTGATAAAATTCTCAATCAGACAGAAGAAGGGATCTTATCGAACATCAAGTCTGCCTTGAATGACTCCTACCAGACACTCGATGATGCGGTTCCTAGATTGGAGCAGGAATACGACAAAATCTTGGCTGATGGCAAAAAAGAAGCCGACAAGATTGAAAAGCAGATCATAGGAAGCTCTGATCTTGAAGCAAGAAACAAGCAGTTAATGGCCTTAGAGCAGTCAGTTGACAGGGTCTTTAGTCAAGCCCTAGATCAAATTGCGGAGACTGATCGAAGTGGTAATTATTCTGATTTAATCAAATCTTTACTTGACGAATCAACGAAGATCTTGGGAACATCTGAGGTCGTCGTCTTTACAAATTCCAAGGACAGGGATGCAGTCCAGTCTGCGCTACCGAACTATCCTGGTTCAGAGCTGTCACCTAAAACAATTGACTGCCTTGGCGGCGTAAGAATTCAATCCAAGGACGGAACCATGACTTTTGATAACACGATCGACGCAAGAATCGAACGCCTGAAGCCTTTAATAAGGAAAGAGATTGCAGCAAAATTCGGAGTAACCAATTAAGATGGCAGCGCAAGGTAGAATTGTCTGGGTCAGTGGGCCCGCAGTCAGAGCAGACGGAATGGCCGAGGCCAAAATGTATGAGACGGTCGTTGTAGGTGACTCCAAACTAGTAGGCGAGGTGATTAGGCTGACTGGAGATGTCGCGTTTATCCAGGTATACGAGTCAACAAGCGGATTAAAACCAGGCGAGCCGGTGATCGGTACGGGCAACCCGCTCAGTGTTGTGTTGGGTCCTGGAATCATCGGGCAACTCTATGATGGAATTCAACGGCCGCTAAGAGAGCTATCAAAGGCATCAGGCTCTTTCATTGGAAGGGGCATCACGACTACTCCTGTTGACATGGCCAAAAAATACCACTTTGTACCTACAGTAAGCAGCGGCGATGAAGTCGCTGCAGGAAATGTAATTGGCACGGTTCAGGAGACTGACCTTATTGAGCACTCAATCATGGTTCCACCAGATCACGCTGGCGGAAAAATCACAAACATTGTCCCAGAAGGGGACTATGATCTAGAGACTGAACTGGCTACAACTGAGAAAAACGGCCAGACCGTCTCACTTAAGATGTATCACAAGTGGCCTGTCAGAAAACCAAGACCGTACAAGAACAGGTATGATCCAACCGTCCCGCTTCTTACTGGCCAAAGAGTCATCGATACCTTCTTCCCAATTGCAAAGGGGGGGACCGGCTCCATTCCTGGAGCCTTTGGCACGGGCAAAACCGTAACACTACACCAAATTGCAAAGTGGGCCGATTCCCAAGTCGTAGTCTACATCGGCTGTGGTGAGAGGGGAAATGAGATGACAGAAGTACTTGTCGAGTTCCCCCACCTCAAGGATCCTAGGAGCGGAAAACCACTCATGGATAGGACGGTCCTTGTAGCAAACACCAGTAATATGCCCGTAGCTGCACGGGAGGCAAGCATCTACACTGGCGTAACAATTGCAGAGTATTACCGGGATATGGGCAAGGATGTCGTACTTGTAGCTGATTCAACTAGCAGGTGGGCCGAAGCACTCAGAGAGATGAGTGGCAGGCTTGAAGAGATGCCGGCAGAAGAGGGTTATCCGTCATATCTTGCATCAAGACTGGCAGAATTCTATGAAAGAGCAGGCCGTGTTAGGGCCGCCGGAAGTCCTGACCGCGACGGCTCTGTGACCCTGATCGGGGCCGTATCCCCGTCTGGAGGCGACTTTACGGAACCTGTTACAACCCACACGATGAGATTTATCAAAACCTTTTGGGCTCTGGATGCAAAACTTGCATACTCTAGGCACTACCCGTCAATCAACTGGATGAACAGCTACTCCGGGTATCTTGCAGACATTGCAAAATGGTGGAGTGAGAACATCAGTGAAGACTGGTTTGACATCAGAAGCGAGACTTATGGCGTATTGCAAAGGGAGGACACGCTAAAAGAGATTGTCAGGCTCTTGGGCCCTGAGGCATTACCGGACGAAGAGAAACTGATCCTTGAGGTTGCAAGAATGGTAAAGATTGCCTTGTTGCAACAAAACTCGTTTGACGATGTCGATACCTACTGCAGCCCGGAAAAGCAGTTCAAACTGATGAAACTCTGTGTTGACTTTTACAAGAAAGGACAACAGGCACTCAAGGAAGGCGCGGCATTGTCTGACATTCGTGAGCTAGGCGTAGTGAGCAGCCTGCTTAAGGCAAGAATGGATGTAAAGGACGATGAGATGCCAAAATTAGACAAGTTAGACGGGGACATGCAAGAACAGTTCAAATCAATCTCGGGAGTCAAGGTGTCAAATTGAGCGCTAAAGGTGGTGGAGTTCAATACAGCAAGATTGCCGAGATAAAGGGCCCCTTGGTAGTTGTCGACGACGTAGAGAATGCGGCATTTGACGAGCTCGTTGAGGTTGAGACCAAGGACGGTGAACGAAGGCTTGGCAAGGTGCTCGAAGTCGGAAACGGCAAGGCAATCGTTCAGGTCTTTGAAGGGACGACCGGACTATCAATCTCCGGAACAAACGCAAAGTTTGTAGGAAAGGTCATGGAGATGCCAGTATCAAGGGAGGTACTTGGCAGGGTCTTTGACGGATTGGGAAGGCCAAAAGACGGGCTACCGGATCCGATTGCTGATAAATTCGTGGATATCAACGGTGAACCGATGAACCCGGAGCAACGTGAGTATCCAAAGGATTTCATTCAGACCGGCGTATCCGTAATTGACGGACTGATGACTCTGGTCAGGGGACAGAAGCTTCCAATATTTTCGGGTTCTGGCATGTCTCACAACTTGCTTGCTGCACAGATTGCAAGACAGGCAAGTGTCGTTGGAACCGATGATGACTTTGCTGTAGTCTTTGCCGCAATTGGCGTGCAATACAGTGAAGCAGAATACTTTAGAAGAAGCCTTGAAGAATCCGGCGCACTGAAAAGAAGCGTCCTATTTCTAAACACGGCCGATGATCCTGCAATCGAGAGGATCATCACGCCCCGAGTGGCGCTAACGGTAGCAGAGTACCTGGCATTTGAACTGGGAATACACGTTCTCGTGGTGATCACTGACATGACAAACTATGCAGAGGCATTAAGGGAGATCAGCGCAGCAAGGGAGGAAGTTCCGGGAAGAAAAGGATACCCTGGTTATCTTTACACTGATCTGTCGACACTTTACGAAAGGGCAGGAAAGCTCAACGGCAAAAAGGGAAGCGTCACACAAGTACCAATCCTGTCAATGCCGTCTGATGACATCACTCACCCGATTCCTGACCTTACTGGGTACATCACCGAGGGGCAGATCGTAGTTGGCAGGGATCTGTTCAGACAGGGAGTTTATCCGCCGATCAACATTCTGATGAGCCTCAGCAGGCTGATGAAGGACGGCATCGGCGAAGGGAGTACCAGAGAAGACCACAGTGAGATCTCTAACCAGGTCTATGACGCATATTCCAGAGCACAGGAGGTCAGGGCATTGGCCGGCATCGTGGGCAAGGCTGGACTCACCGAGATTGATCTCAGGTATCTGGAACTAGGCGACACGTTTGAGAAGGAATTCCTCTCACAGGCAACTGATGAGAACAGGACAATCGAGGAGACGCTAACTTTGATGTGGAAGATTGTCTCAAAACTGCCGAAAAATGAGATCACAAAGATCAAAGACAGGTACGTAGAACAGTATTACAAGGAAGAGTAACCAATGTCATTTGGACAGAACGTCGCAGCAACCAAGATTGAACTCTTCAAGTACAAAAAGTCCAGCCAAATTGCCGTAATGGTGCAGCAAATCTTGGACGATAAGCGCAAGGTTCTCTTAAAAAATATCGAGGAGATGATCCAAGAGGCATCCAAGGCAAGAGGCGGAATCTGGGACCCGTTGCAGGACATCTACAGATCAGTCAACGAGGCATATCTTGCGCTGGGAACAAACACGGTCGATTCTGTAGCAGAATCTACGCCGCCTGTAATGGAGGTGGACGTTAACGTACGAAGGGTAGTTGACGTAAAGATTCCGGCGCTGACTGTAACTGAAAGGGATACAAAATCAATGCCATACGGGTTTGCCGATACAAACTCTTCGATTGATGGGGCATCAAAACAGATCAAAGACTTGTTGCCAAAAATTTGCAAGGCTGCCGAATATGAAAATTCCATTTTCAGTCTGGCAAAAGCATTAGAAAAGACGCAAAAACTGCTAAATGCGCTAGAGAATGTCATCATCCCCCAGTACCAAGACAACATAAGGTTCATTCTTGCCACTCTTGAGGAGCGGGAGAGAGAGGAGTTCGCAAAGTTAAAAAAAGTGAAAGAGAAGATGGAGAGTGGAAGCTGATGGGAAAAGAAGAGATCAAAAAACTGGTTGAAAGTTCTAAAAATGCAGTAAGTCAGGATCACGATAACTTTACAAGATCGATTAGAGATGACATGTCATCCTTCAAAAAGAAGGCTCTGGATCGAATCTGACGTTCTTGCGTCATCATGATTTAAATATGGAACTAAATGAGCCGAGATCATAACATGAAACCTATCGTCTTGCTACTTTTGACAGCCGCAATGATATCTGTCTTGGGATCTACCGGACTTGCATATGCAGCAGAAGGTGATGCGGCAACAAGTTCTGACTCGTTGAAGATTCTTGGTGCAGGTTTGGCCTTTGGCCTTGCAGCTTTTGGTGCCGGGATAGGCTTGGGCCAAGTAGGCGCAGCCGGCCTTGCTGTCATTAGTGAGAATCCAGCATTACAGTCAAAAGTATTCATCTTTGTAGGAATGGTCGAATCAATTGCTATCTATGGTATAGTCATGATGTTCATCATCCTAGGGCAGTAGAATCGCAGTACAGAGTGTGCATATGTGTGCGTGTGTGTATATGTGCATTTTTTCCAAATTTTTCATTTTTTAGTCTTTCATAACCATGCCTAGGTTGGGACAATCTTCTGATTTTGTAATTTTTCAAATGGGTATTTTAGAATGCAAGCAAAAGTGTACGTGTCTTTAACCACCCTCAACACAATTCACATATGAAAATGGTGGGTGCTATTGAAGAAATTGTGATTGCTATACTGCCGCTCATAATAATTTCGGCAAAAATCCCAACCCATACATTCTTAGATCCCAACATGTTACAGCAGGACATGATATACTGCCGCTCATAATAATTTCGGCAAAAATCCCAACCCATACATTCTTAGATCCCAACATGTTACAGCAGGACATGGTACAACAAGATCACACGTTCCTGTTCTAGGCCCGCAAAGCCGAAAAGAATCCAATCGTAAGGGAGAGAATCCTCGCAGTATCGTTGCACCTGAACCAGAACATGCCGGTAGTCGACATAGCAGAGA
>RKRY01000093.1 GCA_007571135.1 Candidatus Nitrosopumilus sp.
GTGTGTTTACAAAAGATTTTATGGTCAAGATGCGGAATTTTGTCGGGTTCCAGTGGTGTAGACCGGTCAAGCATACTGCCCTTTCAAGGCAGTGATCCCGGGTTCAAAATCAATCGATGAAAATCCCGGCTGGAGCACCAAGATTTAATTAGTAATGACAGAGTTTTTTGATCAGGCCATATTGGACAGAAAAAATCTTGAGATCAATCCCCTGCTTGAAACTTATGGAGAGTACATCCAAAAAATAGACCAGGCCCTCAAAAAAGAGCTGGATCTGTATTCAGAATCAGAGTTTATTGAACCGCTCAAGTACTCTCTGGACGGAGGCAAGCGTATTCGACCAATAATTTTGACTTTGGCCGCTGAAAGCGTAGGCAGAATTGATGAGAATACTTTGGCCGCATCATGTGCCGTTGAATTTTTGCACATGGAATCAATAATTCATGACGATATCATCGACAATGAGACTATGAGGAGGCAGAAGGATCCGTTTCACATCAAATACGGCTACAATACAAGCGTGCTTACCGGCGACTTTGTTTTGGGTCTAATTTTAGCAATTTCATCCAGACTCGACAATGTAAGAATTACAAAGGATTTGGCAACTACTGCAATGCTGATGAGTGAGGGGGAGATGATCGAGAGCAGGCTAGAAGCAAGTGAAGACGTTACCTTTGATGACTATCTAAAAGTAATCGAGTACAAGACAGCAACTGCCTTTGAAGTGGCAGCTAGGACAGGGGCAATAATTTCCAATGGAACAGAAGAACAGATTGAGGCCCTGACAGAATACGGCAAAAACATAGGCATTGCCTACCAGATCAGAGACGACTTGTTAGATTGGAAAAACGAGGACAAGCTATTTAACTTGCTAATTAAAAAGAGTGCAGATCCTAGGGATGTGTTTAACAAGATGGAGGAATTGTTAAAAGAATATTCAGAAAAAGCAAGGGCTGGATTAAGAAAGATTCCAGACGGCAGTGCCAAGGATAATTTAGACGGTTTGATTAAATTTACTTCGTTTAAGGCATAAGACCCAGACTAAGAACCGGTGTTGCAAATTCTACAAACTGCAGTATTGGTTCTGGATAAACACCAAATCCCACTAGAAAGATCATAGAGAACACCATTACACCAATGACTGATTTTGGTTCTTTGACCCTCTTTTCCTTCTCTCCTTCAAAGTACATCTTTCTAGTAATCCAGCCATAGTATGCAAGCGATAACGCACTGTTTAAAACGCCGGCAATTGCCAGCCACGAGGCCCATCCTAGCGTGGCGCTTGCATCAAGTGCACTTCCAAACAGCAAGACCTTGCTCCAGAAACCTGCAAGTGGCGGAACGCCTGCCAATGCAAACAACGAGATCACAATGCCAAGAGAGGTGATTGGCATTCGTCTTCCAAGTCCTTTGAGTTTATCAATATGAGTGACAGCCAAGGTGGTCACAATGCCTGCAATTGCAATAAATGCCGCACCCTTCATTACCGCATGGTTAAGAATTTGATAAAGTGAACCCTGTAAACCAAGAGAACTGTGGGGGGCGACTGCAAGCCCGATCAGGATGTATCCGGCATGTGCGATGCTAGAATAGGCCAGCATTCTTGAGATGTTCTTTTGCATGATTGCTGCAACGTTGCCTACAGTCATCGTCATGACTGCAAGAATGCCAAGAGCCAAAGTCCAGTCCACATTAAGAGCCACCGTACCCATAACAACAATTCTAATTGTTGCCGCAAATCCCGCCTTCTTTGTCGCGGCTGCCAATAATGCGGTTATAGTCGGAGGTGCCCCTTCATAGGTATCAGGCAGCCATTGATGGAATGGTACAAGGCCCATCTTGAATCCAAATCCTGCGATAAACATTCCAACAGACAGCAATGCCAACGGATACAACGATGGATCAAGTGCTGCATATCCCCGGATTACTTCTCCAATGTTTGTAGAACCAGTTAGGCCATAAGATAACGATATGCCGTAAACTATGACTGCCGAGGACAAGGCGCCAAACAAAAAGTACTTGAGAGCCGCCTCATTGGAGCTTGGGTTTCTCTTCATAAATCCAACCAAGACATATGTCGGAATGCTCATGAGTTCCCAAGCAACAAACAGCATTACAAGATCCGTCGAGTAGGCAACAAGAACCATGCCGATTGTTGAAAGTAGGATTAACGAATAGTAAACGGCAGGAGAATTGTGTCTTCTCATATAGTTAAAGGAGCCGACTGTTGTAAAGACTGCAACAATCAATAGTGCCAATGCAAAGAACCCGCCAAATGCATCATCTACAAGTACGTCTTCAGAGAACAAGGCAGACGGCACCACGTGATCGCTTACAAACTGATAACCGACATATCCCATTGAGACAATAAGTGCTGCAAATGCAATTACTGCATAAAATGAGTTTGAGCCCTTTTCTTTTCTTGCAATGCTTATGATTGGAAGGGCAACGCCAACGGTTCCAAGTATTGCAATGAGAACCAGCGGGGTGGAGGTAATTTCTAACATTTCATAGCACCCCTACATCAACAATATCAAGACTACAAATAGTAATCCCGCTCCAAATACGAATAGATACGACTGTGAAACGCCGGTCTGAGTTCCCTGTACGACTCTGGCCCCCCAGGCAGTTGCTTTCTGGAATCCGTCGTTCATGCCATAATCCATTGCAGTCTTTTCAAAGTATCTAAACACGCCCCTTGCCAGCCATAGTGGTGCCACTACAAAGCACCAGTATACCATTGCGTTAAGATACCACCTGTTTAAGATGACTTTGTGAATCGCATAAAAGAAAATGTTAGAGTTTACGAATCTGACTGGATCAACCCATCTGCCAATGTAAAATGTGTATCCCAGTCCGATTCCCACTGCAAATGCAACCAGCGAAGCGCCAAGTGCGACCGGATTGACGCCTTGCAAGAATTCCGGCAATACTGTGGATTCGGGTTTTGCATAGCCGCTGTGAATGCCAAATGAATCCCCAAGATATACCTCAAACATATGATGCAAGCCGTGCTCGGTTGATAATCCGATTAATCCGATTCCAATCGTAAGAACAGCAAGAATCCCGTACGGGACCCACATAGACAGTGATGCCTCATGGATGTGATGTCCTTCCTCTTCCATCTTTTGGATGTGCCTGCTCTTGTTTCCAAAGAAGACCATTCCAATCATTCTTGTCGTATAGAATGCAGTAATTACAGCAGTCAGCACCGCAATTGCAAACAGTGGCAGTGCCCATTCGTTTCCTGACGTATATACAGATGCAAAGATCGCATCCTTGCTCCAGAAACCTGTTGTGATAAATGGCGCGCCCATCAGTCCCAGCCCAGCAGCCCACATAAACGCATATGTCTTCCTCATCTGTTTTCGCAAGCCGCCCATATCCGTCATGAATCTTGAACCGACAACATGCAGCAACGAACCGGCCGCCATGAACAATGATGCCTTGAACATTGCGTGAGAGATCAGGTGGAAGAAACCGGCAGTGTAACCATCAACGTACTGATGAGACAATCCCGCAATACCTAGCGCCATCATCATGTAACCAATCTGAGAACCGGTAGAGTATGCAAGTACCTTCTTGATCTCCGGATTAACCATACCTTGTGTTGCAAGCAACAGGGCAGTTATTGCGCCAATCCATGCGACAATCTCAAAGAATTGGTCTGCCATAATTCCTGCTGCTCCCAGCGCAAAGACGATAGGGCCGATTCTTGCAACCAAGAATACGCCTGCCTTGACCATTGTTGCGGCGTGGATAAGGGCAGAGACTGCGGTTGGGCCGGTCATGGCTTCTAGGAGCCATTCGTTAAGCGGGAATTGTGCCGATTTGCCTATTGCGCCACCAAACAGCAAAACAAAGGCAGGAACCAGCATGCCTTCTGCATTCATTGCAACTGCCCATTCAGTACCACCCATGAGTTCCTTGAATCCGAATGTTCCAGCATACAGGAAGATCAAAAGCATGCCTGCAATCATCATCACGTCCCCGACTTTGGTCATGATAAATGCCTTCATGCCAGCATGTGTCGGAGCATAGTAATCCAAGAGGCCAAGAACAGTACGTCCCTCCTGCCCGACATGATCCTTCTTTTTGTCACGATACCAGAAGCTGATCAGGGCATATGACGCAAGGCCCACACCCTCCCATCCAAAGAATACCTGTAACAGGTTGTCAGAGAGCACGATTAATTGCATTGAACCAATAAAGAACATCATCCAAAACCAGAATCTCGTGATGTCTTTGTCGCCTTTCATGTAACCGGTACTGTAAATCATAATGAGAAATGAGATCCAGCCAACAACATTTGCCATAATTACAGACAATGGATCAGCTAGCACGCCACCCTTCAATCCGATTGCTTCAATCCACGTAATCTGTTTGTGAATCTCAGAGCCCTCAATTGCAAGCGGCAGCAATGACGCAGCTGACAATGCGCTCATTAACGCAAACCCAACTGCAGCATATCCTGTAGCTTGCTTAGATAATTTTCCAATGCCAGGTATAATCATTGCAGCTGCAAACGGTAAAATCCAAACCAACCATGCCGCAGTTGATGTTGCTTCAAATGGCAATCCAACAGCTTCGGTAGCCATCTTATACTCCCAGCACTCCGCTCATGTAACCCATAATGGTCTTTAAGAAAATGTCTGGATAGATTCCCAAGACAACGGTAAATCCTGCCAATACCATCATTGGTGCCGTCATGTACCAGCTGCCTTCTTTGACATTTTCAAGGTGTTGGGGTGTTTTTCCAAAGAATACGCGTTTTAACATCCATAGCATGTAAGACATCGTAAGGGCCGTTGCAACCAGTCCAAGACCAAATGTTACTGCCCTAAGTGTAGAACCTTCTGCAATTGCAGTTTCTAACGCCCCATAAAATAGAATCCATTCGCCCATAAATCCACTTGTTGGTGGAACCCCCATGATTGTAAGCGCACCGATGACCGCACAGACGGCGGTGATCGGCATCTTTCCTGCCAGACCGCCAAGTTTTGAGATGCTTCTAGTACCAACTTTTACAATGATGATTCCGGCCATCATGAAGAGGATGCCTTTGCCAAGACCGTGAGTGATGTACATCATCTCGGCTCCGGCCAAACCCATTACAGACATTGAACCAATGCCGAACAGCAGGTAACCCATCTGACTGATACTAGAATAAGCTAAAAGCCGTTTAATGTCATCTTGCATCAAAGCCATTGCGCCACCATAGACCATGGTGACAAGCCCCCAAACATGGAACCAGATCGAAAGTTCGGAAAATGTCGCAGGCAAGAGCTCAGCAATCAATCTAAAGATACCATATGCGCCAATTCCGATCATCGCCGGCGACAACAAGGCGCTGATTGGGGTAGGAGCTGAGCCGTGAACATAGGGCAGCCAAATATGGAACATAAAGACTGCCAGTTTGACACCAAGTCCAACTGCAATCGCAATTGCGGAAATTAATACGATGTCCTGCGGGATTTCAGATTCCCGAATGTCTGCAAAATCAAAGCTGCCAATAGTCAGGCCTATCATCAAAAAGCCCAATAGCAAAACGACGGCACCAGCATGAGTCCAGAACAAGAACATCAGGCCAATCTTTCTTCTTGGGCCGTCTCCCCATAGCGCAACTAGGAAAAAGCCCGGAATCAGCATTACCTCAAAAAAGATGTAAAATTCAATCAGGTTGGTTGCAAGTACGGTGCCAAGCATTCCCATTGCAAAGACAAGATAAAGTGCAAAGTACAGGCCAGACTTTGCATTTACATAGTTAGAAAGAGAGGATGATTCAACAACGGAGCCTTGCCCGTCAGGAGAAGCGTTGATCTTTTGCTCCTCCTCAAATTGTTCGTGGAACTTGTGAATCATGTACGGTTTTGAGTAGATAACCAGGATAGTTGACAGGACATAGATGATAATTGCAAACGGTGATGCAAGGCCATCCAACAGGAATCCGAACTCGCCAAATTGTCCGGTCCACGGATAGTGTTCCTCAACTGTTCCAGATAATGCCGCATTAATTACAATAATTGTAGAGTAAAGGAGAATTGCAAATGTAAACCACATAGCTGGAGTGGGCCCGGCCTTGCGTCCTAGAATGTAGGCTATCGGAGATAAGAGTAATGGCAGGAAAACTGCCTGCAATAATGCGTACTCCATTATCCTTTCAGGCTCCTAAAGTCAGCAATATCGACATTCTGGTACATGCGATATGCTACAATGATAAGTGATAATCCGACACCGACTTCGGCAGCTGCAATTGCAATGGAGAACAGCGCTAATGATTCGCCAGCTGCATGAGACAGGTACCGCCCGAATGCGACAATGTTCAGATTTGCCGCATTAATGATAATCTCAACTGCAAAGAGCATCCTGATGAAATTTCTTTTTACCGCTAGTCCGTAGATGCCTATGCCCAATAGCGCAACGGACACCAATGTAAAGTCAACTAGTTCGTTGGTCATTTTCTACATCCTCTCGTTTGGCTAAGACCAGGGATCCTGTTACAGAGCCTGCTAAAATTAAGGCCATCAAAATTAATGCCGGCCAGTAATAAGTAACAAAACTCATTCCAATATCTCTAAACTCGGCTGCGGGTTCATCAGTGGTAATTGTCTTAATCCCTGAATCCAGGAATACGGCACCCAAAGCAACCATGGTAACTAGCATTAATGCAAGACCTGCAAACTTTCGCCTCCTGTCTTCAATATTCTTGAAAATAAGCTCCCTCCTTACCAGCATGACAGTAAAGAGAATCAATACTGCAATAGAGCCAACATAGACGGCTAGTTGGAATAATGCAACAAATGGCGAATCTAGCAGGAAGAAAAATCCGGCAATGCCGCCAAGGGTTCCCATTAATGCAATAGAGCCGTAAATTAGGGATCTTAGTTCAAGGGCTGCAATTGCAGAGCCAATTGTAATTACGGTTAACGCCAAAAATACTGCATCAGCCATGCGTTGCACCCCTGTCAGTAATTTGGATTTCACTATCCTGTTGAACATACGGTTTGACTGCAAGTTGTGCAGGAGTGTAAATCAAGCCTTCCTTACTAAAGGAAGACAATTCGTAGTCATTAGTCATGTAAAGCGCATAAAACGGACATGCGTCGACACACAGTCCGCAAAAGACGCATTTTCCGTAGTCAATTTGTGGCATAATTGATTTTTTGTTTTGCGTCTGGCTATCCGGCACTTTTACCATTGCAATGGCCTCTGCGACGCCTTCGCATGCAATTGAACATAGCTGACAACCAGTACAGTGATCATGAAATAACATGTGCCGTCCCTTGATACCTGCAATACCTACGCCGGTAGAAGGATCAAACTGATAGCCATCTCCGACAAACTTTAGTTTTTCTTCAGGGTAACGTAGGGTAAAACGCTTGATTGCAATGTGCTTTATTCCAGAGTTTAGTGCCTTGATAATACCTGTCGCAGTTCCCATTATTGTAAGCCTCCCGGTCCCAACACACCAGCGTAAAGCAAGCCTAGGGCAATAAAGATGTTGACGAATGCAAGGCCGATCAATTTGGTCCAACCAAGACTCAGCAACATATCTATTCTTATTCTTGGGAAAACGCCTCTTGGCAACAGGATAAAGAAGATGACTCCGACTGTTTTGATTACAAACCAGAATGTCCCGTTTAGCATCGCTTGATCAAACAATGGCAATCCAGGGAATGGTCCAACTTTGACAGGGCCCATTTCAACTCCAACAAGGAGTTCTTCTGGGAATGGGGGGACGACCATCGGGCCGTTCCATCCACCCAAGAACAGTACGACAAACAAGGCTGCAAATGCGTAAAGTTTCAGATAAGTTCCCAGCTGTACCAGCCCATACATCATTCCTGAAAATTCAGTTAACCATCCAGCCACAATTTCACTTTCTGCTTCAGGCAAGTCAAAGGGGATTCGTTCAAGTTCGGCTAGCATCGTAATAAAGAATACAATTGCTCCAACAGGCAAGAAAACAATCCACGGAAAGAATGACTGGCTGGCAGAAATCTCTGATAAATTGAGAGTTCCCGTAACTA
Organism: Candidatus Nitrosopumilus sp.; assembly: GCA_007571135.1. GTDB lineage: Archaea > Thermoproteota > Nitrososphaeria > Nitrososphaerales > Nitrosopumilaceae > Nitrosopumilus. The sequence goes on from RKRY01000093.1 coordinate 8,031, forward strand.
TCACAACTCCCAGCAAGGACAGAATCAATGGAATCTCAAATGAGACCATTTGGAAGAGGGCCCTGATTCCTCCGATGAATGGGAACTTGCTGTTTGCAGACCATGCGGAGAGTATGGTGATAATCGGGAAGAATCCGATTACCGCAAAGACGGCAAGCAGTCCCATATCCACGTCCGCAACGACCCAGCCGGGCGCTACGGGAATTAGCGCAACAAATGCTGCAGCGGCGCCTACAAACAGAACGGGAGCTGCCCAGAAAAGAGGTTTGTCTGCTTTTGCGGGAATGATAATCTCCTTGGAGATTAGCTTTAGTCCGTCACCCATTAATTGTAAAATTCCTTCAATTTTTCCGCAATAGAAAGGACCGACCCTGAGCTGTAGTTTTGCCAGCATCTTTCTTTCAATAAAGATGGTTCCGGCAGCAAGCAATGCAGCAAAGCCAAATCCTGGAAAAGCGGCAATTCTAAAAAAGTCAGTTGCCATTAAAGCATGAATGACGGGAAGAAGCCTAGTCGGATCTGCCAACCAAGTAAGTGCAAGGAATGGAGTAAGCAGTTCGCCGTGAATGACCGGCATCTCAATATAAAATAGGGCGATTTGGACTGCCGGAATTCCAACAATTGTCATCAGCAACAGAACCCAGAAAATATTGTCAAGCAGCGATTTGACGAATTCACTTAGTTTGAATTTTGGTGCAATCACTGACATTATCTATCTGCCTCCACCGGCCAATAATTAAGACTCCAATAGACAGACGGCATGTTTCCAAGCTTTTCGCCTTTCAGAAGGTATGGCAGTGCAATCAGGTTTCTAAATGAGCCAACACTCATCTTTACCCTGTATGGTTCTGGCTTTCCATCAGATACAATGTAACAGCCCAGAGAGCCCCTCCCAGATTCTACACGCTTGTAGACAGTCGCAGGACCTTTAGTCTTCGGGTTTGGTTTAAGTTTTGTTCTAACTGAACCAGACTTTGGTATTTTTTGCAATGCCTGCCTAATAATGTTGCAACTTTCCATCATGTCTAGCCATGGAACTCTTGACCTTGCATAGGAATCACCCTCCTTCATCACGTTAGTATGAACGTCTAATTCATCATAGACATCATATGGTTCCTTTACACGAAGATCATAGTCTATACCGCTTGCGCGAAGTACAGAACCCGTAGTCCCCAGCCTAATTGCATCTTGTCTAGATAGGACGCCTGTACCTCTTGTTCTGGAAATTAGAACCGGATTATCGTAAAAGACCGCAGCGTATTCCTTGATCCTCCTTTCAAAGTAATTTACTTGACGCAGGCATGTATCTTCAAAGTTTGGAGGCAAGTCATTTCTTACACCGCCTGGAACAAAATGTGCATGTGTCACTCTAGCACCAGTCATTTTTTCCATAAGATCAATTAAGAGTTCACGATCACCTGCAGGCCACATAAACATTGTAGAGTGGCCCAGAAAGATACCATAAATTGCAAGCCAGTACATAGTATAGATACAACGGTTAAGCTCTGAGGCAATTACTCTGACATATTTTGCACGTTCTGGAACTTCAATTCCTAAAATTTCTTCGGCTCCCAAAACATACGGATATAAAATGTTACATGAATCATGAATTACCGGCCTTTCCAAGTGGGGAATGTTTGTGATATAGTTTCTATACTCTGCCATTTTTTCTTCCCCGCGGTGTACGTAACCCGGATCAGGATCACATGCAACAATATAGTCACCGTCAATTTGCACAACAATCCTCATGTGACCAGAACCTGGGTGCTGTGGCCCGACATTGAGAGTCATTATTCTCTCGTCTGCTTTTTGGAGTGCTAATCCTGGAGGTAATTCTGCTGTCATTTTATCTTCCCTTTATTGCAAAGTCCTTCCTAAGTGGCGGCAAGTCTGCCCAATCTTCAGGCAAAAGCAGGCGCCTGTTATCCGGATGGCCTTCAAAATAAACACCCAACATTTCAAAAACTTCCCTTTCACCAAACTCGGCGCTGTAAAAAACATCTCTAATACTTGGCAGCCTTGTGGAATCTTGTCCTGGAATCGGGTTCTCCTCTCTTGGGGCTCTGGTTGCCAAAACAAGAATTTGTCTTGCTAATGAGGAATCTGTATAGGAACCAACATGATAAACAACCTCAATTTCTTTATCTGTAGGAAAATCAACGCCGGTAACGGATTCTACATGATCATAATTAAGTGCGTCCCGGACAAATTCAGCTACTTTGTGGATGTTCTCCTTGCTTATGTTAATCCGGACCCTGTCTTTTTTGACAAACCCAACTTCAACTTTATCCCCAAATTTTTCAACTAATTTATCAGATATTCCTTTTTCAAATGCCGGCAATTCAATTGGTTTTTCTTCAGGTTTTTTGGATGCAGGTTTTGGCGGCGGACTTGACTTTGTATCAGGTTTTGGCGGCGGACTTGACTTTGTATCAGGTTTTGGCGGCGGACTTGACTTTGTATCAGGTTTTGGATCTGCTACAGGTTTTTCAGAATCATCACTCATCATACAATCTTCCTAGCTTTCATTCTCTTGATTTTTTCTTGTAGCAACATACATCCTTGGATAAGAGTTTCAGGTCTAGGTGGGCAGCCTGGAACATAGACATCAACAGGAATTACTCCATCGATTCCTGGAAGAACATTGTAAGAATCAAAATACAGCCCTCCAGTAATCGCACAAGCCCCCATAGCAATTACATACTTTGGTTCTGGCATTTGATCATAAACTAATCTGAGGCGTGGGGCCATTTTTCTTGTAATTGTTCCTTGAACAACAATTAGATCACATTGTCTAAGCGAACCGAATGCTTCAATGATACCAAATCTTTCAACATCATATCGTGGACTTGATGCTGCGCCAAATTCAACACTACAGCATGCTGTTTCAATATGTACAGGCCAAAGTGACCAGATTCTACCCCAATTAATGGCATAGCCCAATGGCTTGTCGATTGCTTTTTCTAAAATATCCCCTAACTTTCCTACAAACACATTTGCATTTTCTGGCGTAATCAAGTCTTTTAGCAATCTTATCCCTTATTCCCCGTAAATGTAATTTGTATAAATAACTACCAAATTTTTCGTCTCCCTGACTGATACAATGCAAATGCCATTGCTCCAAACATTATTGCTAAGAATCCCATCATCGGCAAAGTTGCGATCTTAGGAATTTCTAGGATGGCACTACCCCATGCGTAAAGAAAGATTGCCATTACATCAAAAACTACAAACATCAGAATATACGGATAATACTGCATCATGAAATGAGTACGTCCTGCACCGCTTGGAACTTGACCGCATTCCATAGGTAAAAATTTGACAGGATTGCTTCTTTTTCGAGGCGAAACCATTCTAGAAATTATCAATGCTGGCGCCATAGCTGCACATGCAAACCCAAACATCAATACTACGGTACTATAATTGCCCGCTAATTCCCCGACCAATTTAGCTTTTGGCCCTAATTTTTGTATATAATTCAATCGTTT
>RKRY01000108.1 GCA_007571135.1 Candidatus Nitrosopumilus sp.
TGAAATTATTTTGAAATTAAAATAGCTATGCCTAACTGTTGGTTCCAGAATTGCGTTGGATGGTTGCAAACTTTAAATTATTTGTTGATTTTTTGGTAGGTATGTTACTGCCAGCTGAGATTGAATCCAAAACACTGATCCCCGCATTGCGTGCAATTCTTGCAAAAAAATTAGCCGAAGATCATGACATTAGGGAGGACGAAATTTCGAAAATGCTTGGTGTGACCCAGGCCGCAATCAGCAATTACATCCGTGGTACGAGGGGCGATCCTTCTTTGATTGCAAAATTGTTGGCTGAAAAACAGGTATCAGAATTAATCGACGAATTAAGCCAGAATCTCTCTTCTGATATGGCGTATACTCCTTCCAGTCTTTCCAAATTCATCGGCTTGTGCAATTACATTAAATCAAGTCTGTTAATTTGTGAGATCCATCATAATCTGGAATCTGATATTGACGAGCAAGTTTGCAAAGAATGTGAAAACATGCTTCTAAAGGGACCTGGCAGCATTTACTAGATTCTAGTCAGAATGATCTCAATGGTTGATAACATTCTACCGATTCCCGGTTCTTGAGCGGTATCTAGTTTGATGCCGTCTACCATGGAGCTTCCATTTAGCATTTTTTCGGTAATGATGTTGGCAACAGCTACGGCATTTGGAATAAAGTTTCCCCTCGCCCTTAGAATTATCTGATTCCTGTTGCCTAGCATTGTAAGAGCACTTATGGCAGATTGCATCACAGGGACATTTCCAATGTTCATGATGCCATCCTCTGACTTTTTGGTCTGCTCCTGACCGTGCTGTTTGCCTGTCTTGTCCATGAGCATTATTCAACAATCAGAAATTTCTTGTTCTTTTAAGTTTTATCGAACAACCGGGGTGCATATCTTGTACAAAAAGTCGTTCACCACCTGTCCAGGGGCTGGACCGTCTGTGCATTGACATGAGCACCGGAAATACCGGTATGTGGTAGTCTGTTGCATAACTAGCCCGGATCAGAATATTCCCATTCCTTTCCGGCTCCATCTCACTGCATTGCAGCCACCTCCCGATACCTGTTGTATATGACTGCATTGAGTTTGATCTCCTGCACTATGTTTTCCCATTTTCGTGCACGCACACTGTTCCCAAACAGACGCTTGGATGCAGATATTATTATTATCTTGACTATCCATCTCTGGCCGTATCGTAATCGGTCAAGTCAGTTTTGACAATTTCAACAAATTATGCAAGATTTATCAAATTATTGAAAAATATGCCGCATGCAAGCTATGAACTTGCATTTTTTACAAATTCTTTCATGCGGCTTAACCTGTTACGTCCTAGGCATGTTATGCAACAAACTCCCCGCCCGGTTAGATACAGCGCAAACTGCCTGTTCGAGGAGATGATGACGGGAGAGAGCGATCCCACGACCTGTTCATGCAGTGGTACAATACGACCGGCTCCGCATGTCACTTGACTGGGACAACCTAGAGACGCCGGTACAGGCGTTTGCAAGAAAGATGCCGCCCAAGGGGGAAACGTGATGGAGGGGAGACGGGGGAGGAACACCATGCAGGATAGGGGGCGAACTACTTTTCGCACAATAGAGAACAACAAGGGTACTGTTTGCCTGCCATCCTTACATCCTACAAATTATTGTGCGATATCATCAGATCTTAACTGTATGGAATACCTGCAAACTTGTCTGCCTTGGAATGAGTTTACGTGATCCGATGCCGTATCTGGCGCAGTTCTCCGCAATTCCGGCCAAATTGCATTATTGACTTATTTTTCAAAATAATCAATAGGGATGTTTTGATGATCTCCGTTTGGAAGAACCCTCCTAATCGTGATGGGTATGACTCTTCGATCTAACTCCTCCATCGAGATATCCAATGAAATCCTGGCGGTCTTGGGAATTGGGATAAATGGCGGCGCACCCAATGACAATTGCAGTGCTCTTGCGCCCATAATTCTTGCCTTTTCAAATCTTGTCAGTGTTGGGGGCCCGATGGTGATTTTGTTCTTCTCACATGGTATCTCTACGGGGTCATGTTCTTCTACCCTCTCTACTACTTCGCGTTCTTCGATCTGCTTTAGCTTCTTTTCCAAGTCCTTTTGTTCTTTTTCAGTAAGAGATTCCGCTCCGTCTTTCTTCTCAATTAGTTTTCGATAAGTATCAAGCGCCTTGTTTAATCCTGCATTTTCTTCAGCCTCTTCGGAAATTCCAGCTTTTGGTGATTTGACTACAGTTTCATTAGATCTAGACAAGTAGCGAATTTTTCTTAAAGCGTTATATAATCTAATCATTTTTGAAGTGCTAATTGAGCAGATCATCTGTTTCTGGAAAGCGCCTGATTCTGGAGATTAGGGGAAAGTCAAAAATCTCATGTGAACTTAAACGCCACTTGTCTCCTCGTACCGTGGGTGTTCTTGTGAGATCGTTGCCGTTGGAGGGACATGCCCATCTTTTAGGTCAAAACATCCTGTATTTTGAGACTAGTATTGATTCTGGAGTCGAAAGATCAAGATCCGAATTTAAGAGGGGCGATGTGGCATTTTTACCATCCTCTGGAAGCATATGTTTTTTTATGAAGGATGTCTCGTCGGCAAAAACCATGACGCCGATAGGAAGATTGGGTGATAACATTGATGTATTAAATGATGTAAAATCTGGAGATGTGTTTTGCATCTATGACGAGACTGCTTGATACAGATGGTGCCCCGAATAGCCGCCGACTCTCTTTACAGTTCCCTGTCTGGCAGATTCTTTAAGGAATCTGTTTGCCGTAGAAATTTTTACGCCTGTCTGCCTTGCAAGATCTTGCGCCGTGATTACCTTGGCATTTTGAATGATCTTCATTGACTGTTGTTCGTCTACCATGACGGTGATCTCTGCCTTCCTTAAACCGCCCTCGCCCCTTTCCTTCTTCTTGCCTGTTTTGGAATCTTTTGTCCTTGCCGTTCTGTCTGCTTTTACAGCAGTCTGTTTTTTTGCTCCACCCATGGGACCCCGAAGAGATATTCCTCTTATAAACGATGAATAGCGCACATGAAAATCTCACAGACGCCTTTTTTCAAGTATAAATAACATCCATGTTTACTTCCGTTTATGGGCGTTGTATCCAAGGGGGCCAAATGCAATGTTGACAACTGTGACGATGATGGTGCCAGATCATTGAACACAACCAGAGTTGAGAATGCTGGCCTCAGAGTCAGCTCTGCTGGCAAAAAAACGGTCCTTTGTAAGAAGCATTACAAAGAATGGAAGAAAGAGTCTAAAGGGGATAGGGAACTTGAACGGTCCAGATTTGACAAGTTTTAGCCATTCTTTTTTGATCTATCCGTTTTGACACCGGGACTTTTTGAATAATCC
>RKRY01000090.1 GCA_007571135.1 Candidatus Nitrosopumilus sp.
GCCTCGGTGTCCAAGTTTTTCATGTATTGGTGCGGTCCTGATCCCTTTTAGATCGTTGGATCAAAATTATATGACATTGTGCGTAACTTAACCGATTACCATAAGACAGTATCAGGGAGCCTCTCTATTAGTTTGCCATGGCCGGGTTTTCCAATGACTTCAAAATTGTCTGCGACTAGTTTGCCCCTAACAAAAGTTTTGACGGGCCATCCCTTGAGATTTTTTCCTTCATATACACTATAGTCTGAAAAACCTCCAAACAGTTCCGAAGAGACTTTCTTCTCTTTTTTCAGATCTATCATCGTAATGTCAGCATCTGATGACTTTTTCAGGGTACCTTTTTGTGGGTACATTCCAAAAATTTTGGCAGCATTTTGGCTGGTAAGTTTCACAAACTGCTCCAACGTAATCCTATTTTTATTGACACCGTCATTTAGTAATAATGACAAAGCAGTTCCAATTCCTGGAAATCCCGCTAGGGCGTCCCAGACATCCTTACCTCCAAGCTTTAGTTTGAGTTGATTTGCAACGTGATCAGTGCCTACCGTATTGACTTGGTTTGAGGACAGTGCGTCCCAAACTGCTTTGTTGTCATTTTTTGTCCTAATAGGCGGCATGACCTTTGACAGGTACCCTTTCTGTTGCTCATATGACAATGTCAGGTAATGCGGGCAGGTCTCGACAAAAATTTTTGTTCCGAGTTTTTTCTCTTCGTCAATTTGTTCCAGTGCACGCTTGGAACCAACATGAACAAAATATATCACGCAGTCATAATCCCTTCCAAACTTTGACACAGCCTTGATTGCTTTGGCCTCAAATTCAGGAGAGCGGCTTTCAGACCAGGCAGAAAGGCCGTCTTGATGCTTCTCTTTTGCCGTTTTGATACCGCACCCACATGACTCGTAATCTTCTGCATGAACTAATACTGGACAGCCTAAAGACGCTGCAGTCTTTACGGTTTGTTCAACAACTTCATCAGTAACATTGACTTTAGCAGCTACAAGTTCGCTAGAATTTGGAGGCATATCCATGTAAACATGTCCCATTTCCCCCCCAAGATTCATGTAAATTTTAAACGATGTGATCCCTTTTTTTACACAGATGTTCATCTCGCTGACCTGTTGACGATTAAAGACGGACGCGTGGATTGTGTAATCTACGTAATGGCTTTGTGCCGAGGCATCCAATTGATCCTGCAAGGAACTTGAAAAGGAATCACCCAGCCTGAGCATCCTCATCATAGTCGTTACCCCCCCAATCGCAGCAGCGTGGGATTCAGTCTTTGCAGCCTCGTTAATTGTGGAATATACTCCGTAATGAACATGAGTGTCAATGGCTCCCGGAACTGAGACTAAACCATTGCCATTAATTTTCCTATCACAAGAGGGAACATCAGCTGTTAATCCAACAACTCTTCCTTCATCAATTACAATGTTTTTGTCAACCATGCCAGATGGAAGAATCACATGAGAGTCGGCAATCACAGTATCGACTGTCATCGAAAATTTTTGTGCGTTGCGACTATTATGCGTTGAGAAAATGAATAAAAACCCAATTCAAGGAGTAAATTGGCGGGCCGGTGGTTTAGGAGTATAATGCCTCGTTCGCAACGAGGATGTCGAGGGTTCGATTCCCTCCCGGTCCACCTAGATTTACTTAGAAACTTTACAAATACAATCAGGCTCTTGATCATCTAATATACCAGAATTGGTGTTCCACGCAAGCAAACCCAAGGCAGTCGGTTCTTTGAGCACAGGCTATTGACGTCATTACAGGCAGATCATAATGGTCATCAGAACTGCCTGAATGGTTGGTTTGACCAGTTCATCTCAGATCTATCCAGAAACCATTATACGTAAACAAAGATCATCATCCTCATGAAAGTGTTTGATGGCAAAAAAGCTGCACAAGAATACATGTCAAAGCATACTTTGGCATTTTCTACCCCCGAATTAACCTTAATGAGATTTGCCTTTTGGCTGGGAGATTCAGTTCCGGATCCGGATAATGAAGGAAAAGGAATTCCAAGGATGATGACCTTTATGACAGAGCAAGACTTTGAACCGGTACTAATTGACGATGACAAGTATGAACCATCTGGTGCAGTCCTAAGTTCTGCATCATATGGAAATGCAGTCAAGGAAGAATCAGAAGGGAGAAAATTCTGTGGCGAGTGTGGTGCAGGTCTTTCGGCAACAGCAAAGTTTTGTCCTGAATGCGGTGCTACCGTAACAGATTAAGATTTTATTTGATTTTGAAGCTTATGTCCACATTTAGTACAGAATTTTGCGTTTGGTCGCAATTCTGCGCCACATGCAGAGCAACCACCTGTGCTAGGATGGACTGCTTCCCTTCTTGGCATCAGTGCTGGATCAGGTGATGGTAGTGTTCCGACTTCGCCAAAAGCTTCTTGTGCAGAAACAATTCCAGGAGGACTACCACCTACAGGATTTTGTGCAGTGCCTGCTCTAGGCGGCATTCCACCTGCCATGCCTCCAGCCATTATTCCAGGGTATCCCATTCCCGGCATCAATCCAGGGGATTGTGTATTTCCTGAACCAGAGCTTAATGATTTTCTCATTTCAAAAATTACTTTGATAGCTAGAAATTCTAATGCCGAATATGCAACGGTGTAATCTCCTAACTTTTGGAAAAATTCTTTGTCGCTTAACTTTCCTTGTTTGTACATATTGTTAGTATCTAAAAACGATTCATAGTATCCCTGAGATTCATCAAACAGGCTTTGTAATTTGTCAAATAACATGTTGAGAGTATCTACTTCACCAAATGACATGTTATCATTCAATTTTTGGATTATTAATTACTTTAGGATCAGTCTGTTGTTGCCAAGCTACAAATGCCGAGGAGTTTTACATAGGCGCATAGCCTCCTTCCATCCCCACACACCCATGACTTTGATGATCTGTGGGGCGGGCACTGACGTTGATACTACATCAGTTCCGTACTCCATGTGCTGTAATCAGGTTGTAGACGGCAACCTTTAGCATGATCTTATTTGCCATGTTCTCCTAATGCCATGACCGACTCGCCAAATATCCTCTTAAACGCGGAGAAGAGGGTCCCACAATCCAACGCTTGCCAAACTTAGATCTCCTCTTCCATCTCTCTGATTCTCCTTCTTTTGCTAGCCAGTAAGCATGCCCATAGCTTTTAGACGATCTGTCAACTAGTAGCGTACGTAGTGTCTAGGTTATATATCCACTTATCTTGATGGGCCTGGCCTCGCAGCTCTCCAACATCTTTTTCATGGATCCCCTCATCTCCTCCATGCTCTCGTACAGCTGGTTCCCCGTAGTCTTCTGACAGGCGTCAATTTCCCCAAAAAT
>RKRY01000124.1 GCA_007571135.1 Candidatus Nitrosopumilus sp.
TGGCGTATGCCAAGAGTCTGTCTTTTGCCTTTGGATTCTTCTCTTCTTTGTGCATCCGGCGCAGCCGCGCCGGGCCGATGCCCCTTAGAAAACCGCATTCGGTAAGCGTCTTTTTTGATTTAACCATGCAGTATGGCAGATGTTCTGTGATCCATACGTTTCGATCCGTCTTTGTTGACAAAGTGATAAGTGATTGTCAACCGGGATCACTACGCGTGGCGACATGGAGAAGACGTGGCCTGAATACGGCTCAGATGTTGCTTGCTACATTAAGCCAGACCTAACCGCTTACTTCCAATGATGTTGAACACTTAAATAGACAAATCATGATGCACAGTTGACATCGAATTCAAACCGTTTGGGGAACAAGCTGGCAGTCCTTGCGTTGGATTGTCAGCCCCATATTATTAACAACAAACTCGGCAAATGACTTCCAGTCTGTAATCTTGACTCAAATTTATGGTTGGGTGGCCTATGCCAAGAAGCAAAAGTTCATGGGGTCAAATGTCCTTGGCAGAGGCATCAAAATGATCCTGTCAAGGTCTGATAGCAGGAAGCAAAAGTTCATGATGTCAAATGTCCGTAATAGGTCAAGTCACACAAAGGAACTTGTAAAAAATTATAGTTCATCGCCTGCATACTGTATATTTTTCAATAATTTGATAAATCTTGTATAATTAACTGAAATTATCAAAACCGACTTGACCGATTACAAATGTCAAATCACAGGCACAAACCCTGGGAAAACATCTCACGAATTTATGATCTCTGCTATGTCCTAACCTCCAAAAAAGTCATCCATGCTCTGATTTGATTTTTTTTGTAACAGTTTTTTGACATTGCCCCATTTTCTCCTAACAAAGGATGGAAATTCTTTATCCTGATTCTGTTTTAGAAATAGTTCTAGATATTGTTCTGTTTGAAGATTTCCGGCATTGCCAGCTCCAGGACAAACCTTTCCCCCGGAACCATCCTCTAATGCAAACTCTTTGTTCAGATTTCGTATCTCTTCTAGCCTCTTCTTCCTTGCAACAACTGAGGCAGCTTGGCATGCAGCATACCTCTCATCTGCCTTGCTTTCAGCAACTATGCTGTTTCCATGAGCACAAAAATCATCAAAAAATGATCTCAGCTCCCTTTTAATTCCGTAATCATCAATTATGATGCAGATCTTTTCTTTTCCAAAAACCGCTTTTTCTAGTAATTTTTTGTATCTTTGATCCAGCAATGTGTTCTTGCTTGTCTCATCAATTTCAAATGCCTCAATCCTTTCATCATAAATCTGGCAATATTTTTTAATTTTATCGTATTTTTGATTGATTTCATCTTCTTCCAGTGATTTGATATCGGGACTGTCAAAAATCCGTTCCAGGTTCTTCAGGCTCCCTGCCTTGACAAGAACGCATCCTAAAAAGATGGAGCCAAATGTCTCTCCGGTCCCCGACTCGTCACATCCTACAAAATATTTTACATCCTTGGGAATCCCAGCTGAAATACCTGCTGGTTCACCAATGGAATTTAAGGAAAATTTTCTATCAATTTTAGAAACCAAATCTGCATATGCCGTGTTTGTCGGACTGGATTGGAACACCAGTTTTCCTTTTGCATAGTACTGCACTCTGATTGATGCAGATAAGATGTCAAGCGATTCCTCTAGTCCCGGACTGGCTTTTCCTAAAACCCGAATCTTGTATCTTTGATTGATGAACTCCTTTATCTTCTGGTATTCTGAGCGCGAAATATTTGTAAACGTGTGGTTTGACTTCAATTTTTCTCAGATGACAAGGCTGATTTTCCCATTAATACTTTACACTACCCAATGCCGTCATTTGAAAAACATGATCAAATTTATCTAAGGCTATAATGTTATTACTTTGCAATGGTTACGCCCAGAATTACAAATAAGCTTAGGGGCTCACTGGGGGAGATTTACTATAAGGAATACTGCGATCAGAAAGGCTGGGCGTATACCTCCTTGGAGAATATCTATGAATCAAAAAACTCCGAGTGGACATTTACCTTCAAAAAGGGGTTCTGCAGAATCAAAATCACAATTCCAAAGGATATTAGACCGGAAATCAACCTGCTTGCAAATCCTACTAACAATTCATTTTCCAGCCCCAGTTTTGTATTTGATTTTCTTGCATGCAGGGTTGGAAACAATGCAACCTATTCAAAGGAACCGTCCTCGGAAAACTTTGCATGGGTAGAATGCAAAACTGGAAATGCCGTTTTTACCAGCAATCAAATCAACACCATGTCCAAAATCATCCTGCCCTTGGCAATATTTCATACTAGTGACGTATTGGAAAAACCTAAAGACATTCATATGGACTGTGATATCAAGCCTGGAAAAGAATGGATTCATGAATTTACGCCAATTGATAATGAAATTTATGAATTTGCAGAAAAAAAAACAGCAGCACCGAAACTGCCAGGCAAAACCTCGCAAAAAGAACGGGTGATCATTGACGCAAAGCGCCTTTTACAAGAAAACCATGAGAAGTTTTATGATACACAATCGCTGTTAAGACATACTGTAGATGTCCTGATGGGCACATATCATTTGGGAGAACAGCGGCTACAAAATTACACCAAAATTGCAATTGCGGATTTGGGGACAATTAACAGGCCTGACCTTGGGAAAAACACCAGACAAAAAGACAATTCCGCGATCCAGGAAATTCAGAAACAACATCCCAACGCATACGAGCTCTGGACAAAGTCTGATGATGCATTTTTGAAAAGATACTGGAGTGACAACTCTAATAAACAAAATAAATGTGAACTTGTCCAGAAACTGTCCAAGCAATTGGGCAGACAGCCCGGCGGAATCTTGTCCCGGGTAATAAAATTAAAATTGGAATAATTCTGCTTTGACATAACCCTACATGAACAAGCCGTAATCGGTCAAGTCAGTTTTAACAATTTCAACTAATTATGCAAGATTTATCAAGTTATTGAAAAATATACAGTAATCCATAAACTTCCATTTTTTACAAATTCTTTCATGTGACTTAACCGGTTACTAATTCTGCTTTGACATGACCCTACATGAACAAGCCCGATAATGTGCAATCTGCGACTTCAGTCCTGTTCTCTGGCCGTAGTGTCTATGCTAGATAGCTGCTCATCTTGACGGGCCTGACCTCGCCGTTATCCGGCATTGCCCGTATCGACTCCTTCATCTCGTCTGTGCTTTCGTACAGTCTATTGTCTGTGGCCTTGCGGATGTATAGCTACGAGCATAAATTCATCAGGTATTTCTCAGCCGACCTGAACAGGAACTTTTCCAAGTCCAGCCTGAACCGCACGGTCCTGTAATACTCT
>RKRY01000019.1 GCA_007571135.1 Candidatus Nitrosopumilus sp.
TAAATATCAAGACATACCAGCAGACGCAGATTACGATGGGAATGCCAAAGTCAAGATATGAGAGCATGGGCAGGCCCCAAGTAGGAGAGACCGTTCAGATCGATATGAGAAAGAATTAGAGGCGGTCCATTACCTCGCCAATCGTGTGCAAAGGCAGGGAGCAGACAAAGTCCTTGCAGACAAACACCGAGGTTTTTTCTTGAAAATCCTTTCCGGCAAAGAATGGAAACTCTGACAGTCCCAAGAGCTGCTCGGCGTTTTGAACGGTGACTAGAAACGAGTTTGGGATGTATTCGGACCAGAGCACCCCACACAGCTCAGAGTTTTCAGGGTTGATGACCGTGATCTCAAGTGGCTTTTGAAGAAAGATCGCAGTTGTATTTAGCAGGTATCCGAAACCGAACGGATTCTCAGCTGCCATCTGTGCCTGATTCTCCATGATCCTGGTGGAGATGTCAAGGAATTTACCGTTTTGAGAGAGATGATACAGTCGTAGCATTACCAGTGCGGCGACCGAGCTGCCTGACGGCACGGACAGGTCATAGTCGCTTTTAGGACGGATGATTAGCTTTGCGTGATCATCTGAAGTCATAAAAAAACAGTTCTTCTCCGGGTCCCAAAAGTGCTCAATCAGGTGTTCGGCCAGTTTCAAGGCAGTCCGGAGATATCTTGGCTCCGGGTCCATCTCAAAGACATCAAGCAATGCATTTGCAAAATAGGAATAATCATCCAGGTAACCGCCAATATTTGCAGTCCCGTTTTTGTATGTGCGAAGCAGTTTGTCACCTTCAAACAGGTTGTCCTCGATAAAATTAACGCAGTTTTTTGCAGCATCTAGGTATCTCTTATCCAGAGTGACGCGATAGCCCTTTGCAAAAGCGGTAATCATCAGAGCGTTCCACGAGGTAAGAACCTTGTCATCCAATCCGGGAGCGGGCCTCTTTGAGCGGGCCGCAAGCAGCTTGTCTGAGCATTCTTGCAGTTTTGTCCTTACCTGATCCTCGGTCATTTCAAGGCCAAAGGCGACGGCAGATGCGCTCATGCTGTTGCACAGGATGTTGTTTCCCTCCCAGTTTCCGCCATCAGTTACATCGTAAAACAGGCAGAACAAATCCGCGTCATCCCCCAGAATTTCTTTGATCTCACCTTTCTTCCATACGTAAAACCTTCCCTCAACTCCCTCAGAGTCTGCATCGTAGGCAGAGTAGAACCCGCCCTTTGGAGAGGTCATCTGACAGATGACAAAGTCAAGGGTCCGTCTTAGAATGTCGAGATAAAACGGATCCTTTGTAATTTGATAGGCCTCGGCGTAGTTTACCGGAATCAAGGCGTTATCATACAGCATCTTCTCAAAATGCGGGACCAGCCATCTTGCATCAGTCGAGTACCTGTGAAAGCCGCCGCCGATCTGATCAAAGATTCCGCCCCGGGCCATCTTCTCAAGGGTTCTGAGTGCGACATCGTTGAACTTTGTAAGTCCGGATAATTTTGCATACATGAACAGAAATGAGATGTTTGCGGCGTTTGGAAACTTTGGGGCAGAACCGAATCCGCCATGGGTCGTATCTGCAAGCTGAAGCAGGTTTGTCGCTGCCTCATCAAGCATCTTGCGCCCGAGTCTGGACGGGACCGGGACAGTCTGGGTTTTTTGCAGAAGATTCAGAAGGTCGCCCGCGGATCTTTTGACATCGTGTGGCCTCTCCTTCCAGGATTGGGACAGCTGCCTGCAGATGCTGCCAAAACCAGGCCTGCCATACGGCGAGTCCAGTACGGGAAAATAGGTTCCGGCATAAAACGGCCTCTGATCGGGGGTAAGAAATATGCTAAGCGGCCATCCGCCCTGGCCAGTCGCAATTTGGCAGACCCTTTGATAGATGTCATCAATGTCGGGTCTCTCCTCTCGATCGACTTTGATGTTTACAAAGTTCTCGTTCATGAATTTTGCAACCTCGTCATTCTCAAAGGACTCGTGTGCCATGACGTGGCACCAGTGACAGGAGCTGTATCCGATGCTCAGAAAGATTGGCTTGTTCTCGTCTTTGGCCTTCTGTAATGACTCGTCGTTCCAGGCATGCCAGTCCACAGGATTGTCGGCATGCTGTAACAGGTACGGGCTGGTTTCGTAGATAAGGCGGTTTTTAGCCATGTGTTTTCACAGTCAGTGGAATATTTGTACCTACTTTGAACATTGGGTTTTGCATGTCTCAGCCAGAAGTCAGGCAATTGAATCTGACAATTCTGTGGCAGCAGGCCCCTTGATGTAGCGTGTGGTAACCGGTCAAGTCAGTTTTGACAATCTCAACTAATTATACAAAACCGGGCAAGTTATTGAAAAATATACGGCATGTAGTCTATAAACTCTCATTTTTTACAAATTCATTCATCCAACTTAACCGATTACCGCGTGTGTCATCCGGGCACGTAGTGAGACCTCGTATTCTTGAAACGTCGGTACTGCAATCAGGCGATTACCGCGTGTGTCATCCGGGCACGTAGTGAGACCCTTCGCCACTAGCAAGTTATTGAAAAATATACAGCATGTAAGATATGTGTGTCATCCGGGCACGTAGTGAGACCCTTCGCCACTGCGTGATATCGGTGACTGATCGCAGTTCCAGCCAGTAGCATGTTGCATAACCTGCCTAAATTAGGATAATCTTGGCCAAAGATGGCTTTGAAAAGCAAGTTGTGCAACATGCTACCAGCCAGGCCTAGGAATAAAATTCCTTAAAGCCCTTGTCAGTCGGATACAGCATGACTTTGGTTCCAAACATTCCCTGCCTTTTGACAACCTTCATCAATCCGTTTTTTTCCATCTCGCAGAGTACAGAGTCAAGAGTATTGGCATCCAATCCAGTGTTTTTGCGAATCTTCTCAAATGTGTTGGCTCCATGGTGCATCTCTCCGAGGATCTGCTGTTCTTCGGTGAGATGGTCCGGCAGCCCTTTTTTGGCAAAGGGGGGATCGGATTTTAACTGGCCGAACTCGACAAAGTGTCTTTTATGTGAATTTGAAGGTGATGATCGTCCCCCTCCACCGTATCTGGCGAGAAGTCTGGGCATTATTCTGGCCAGTGGAATTGCAAGAAAGATTACCAGATAAATCCAAGAAAAGTTTGGATCGGCCATACAACATATACGCGCAGGTACAGGATAAATCTCTTCAGGTACGGTTGCTGTACCTGGTGTAATCAGTTAAGTTAGGTTTGATAACTTCAACTAATCATGCAAAATCTAGCAAGTTATTGAAAAATATGGAATATGCAAGCTATGAACTCTAATTTTTTACAAATTCTTTCATGCGACTT
>RKRY01000060.1 GCA_007571135.1 Candidatus Nitrosopumilus sp.
TGTTGGCAATCTTTCCTTTCATAACGTCAATTCCAGTCCATTTTTCACCCTTTTGCTGTTTTGAGCGAAGGAGGGTAAGAGTATCAATGGGATCCATTCCAGCATTTTCAGAAAGTGTCAACGGGATAGACTCTAGCGCGTCGGCAAACTTTTCTGCTGCAAGTTGTTCCCTACCCTCAAGGGATTTTGCCCAGTTGCGAAGTTTTGTTGCCGCATAAGTTTCAGGGGCGCCGCCGCCAGCAACAATTGACGGATTTTCAATGACATCCTTTACAACCATCAAGGCGTCATGGGCTGAACGTTCAACCTCGTCGACAACTCTTTGGGAGCCTCCGCGAAGAAGCAAGGTTACCGATTTTGGATGCTTGCAACCTTCTATGAAGACCCATTTGTCTTCCTCAATTTTTCTTTCTTCAACGAGGTCTGCTGTTCCTAGATCCTTTTCAAACAGGTCATCGAGGTTTGTGACGATTCTTGCGCCGGTTGCTTTTGCAAGTTTGGTTAGATCACTCTCTTTGATTCTTCTTACTGCAACAATTCCTGCCTTTGTAAGGTAATGTTGGGCCATATCATCAATTCCCTTTTGACACAAGACTACGTTTGCGCCACAACCGATGACTTTGTCTACCATTGTCTTTAACATTCTGTTTTCTTCATCCAGAAATGACTTGAGCTGTTGAGGGTTTTGGATGTTGATTTTTGCGTCCGTTTCGGTTTTGCTAATCTCCAAAGCAGTGTTAATCAATGCAATTTTTGCATCTGCAACCTTTCTTGGCATTCCGCCATGAACAATCTCTTTGTCTAAGACGATTCCTTGGATGATCATAGAGTCCTTGATTGAGCCGCCAGCCTTCTTTTCTACTTTGACATCGTCAATATCCACAGCGTAGGATTCCCCGTCTTTCTCTGATACTGCAAGGACGGATTTTACGATGATGTCTGCTAGTTGACTGGAGTCGTTTCTGACTAACTTTGTTTGCATTGAAGTCTTGGCGATTTTATTTAGAATATTTTTGTCATTAGCAGAAACTTGGTCGGCAATATCCTCAAGAAACTGCCTTGCTTTTCTTCCTGCCTTCCTGTACCCGTCAACGATGATAGTCGGGTGAACATCCTGATCGATTAATGACTCTGCATTTTCTAACAAGGCACCAGCTAGCACCACTGCCGATGTTGTTCCGTCACCAACTTCATTATCAGTCGTTTTTGAAATTTCGACTAGCATCTTAGCAGCCGGGTGCTGAACATCAATCTCTTTTAGAATGGTTGCACCATCATTTGTAATAGTAACATCTCCAAGTGAGTCTACAAGCATCTTGTCCATTCCTCGTGGACCTAGACTGGTATGAACGATTTCTGCAATGATCTTAGATGCGGCAATGTTGTTTTTTTGGGCGTCTTTGCCTTTGGTCTCCGAACCGCCTTCTTTTAGCAGAACCACAGGCATATTTCCCTTCGAGGTTGCTTGCATACCCATAGTGGCAAGTAGTTTGGATCCCCTTTTATACCTTCCAGATCAAGATGTGATTTTTAAATTGATATCGGTGTTTTTAAATTGGGAAAATTAAGATTCCAATCAATGGCGGGATCACAAAATAAAGCGTCTTACAACAAAGTCTTCACAAAGTTAAAAGAACACCATAAATGGTTTGAAAATTCAATTCCGCTGATCGCCAGTGAGAACATCCCGAGTCCTGCTGTTAGAGAGGCAGTAATGTCTGATTTTGGGAACAGATACGCAGAAGGCTGGCCTGGAGAGAGGGTCTATGCGGGATGCATCCACATTGATGGTGTGGAGTTTGAGTGCATGAAATTAGCCAAAAAATTATACAAAGCGAGATTCGCCGATGTCAGACCAATCTCCGGAGTTGTTGCAAATCTTGCAGTGTACTCGGCATACTCAGATCCGGGTGATGTGATGCTGGCACCATCAATTCCGGCAGGCGGTCATATCTCTCATGGCAAAAGAGAGCATTCAGGTACGGCAGGCCTAGTACACGGATTAGAGATTGAATTTTATCCGTTTGATGCCGAGGAGATGACGATCGATGTCGACAGAACAAAACAGAAAGTAAAGGATCTAAAGAAAGGCGGCCGCCTTCCAAAAATTGCTATGTTTGGCGGTTCGTTGTTCCTGTTTCCGCACCCGGTCAAAGAGTTGTCTGACTTTCTAAAAAGTTATGGCATACACATCAACTATGATGCAGCACATGTTGCAGGATTGATTGCCGGAGGAAGATTCCAAGATCCCCTACGCGAGGGTGCCAACACAATGACAATGAGTACACACAAGACTTTGTTTGGTCCCCAAGGCGGATTGGTTCTAGGTTCAAAAGAGCATGAAGAGCCGATCAAGAAGGCAACGTTTCCAGGATTGACAAGCAGTCACCATGTCAACAACATGGCAGCAAAGGCGGTGGCCTTTGCCGAAGCTCTGGAATACGGAAGGGACTATGCTTCACAGGTTATCAAAAATGCAAAATCACTTGCAGAAGCGCTCAGTGACGCAGGATTCAAGGTGCTTGGAGAGAGCAGGGGGTTTACCAAATCACACCAGATTGCTGTAAACGTGTTAGATTACGCCGATGGAGGAAGGGTAGAAGCTGACCTTGAAAAGGCCAACATCATCGTTAACAGGCAGTTAATTCCAGGAGATATCAAGGCTGGAAGAGATTACTTCCATCCGGGTGGAATCAGGCTGGGAGTCTCTGAGATCACCAGACTAGGAATGAGGAAGGGCGAGATGCAAGACATTGCGTCTTTTATCAAACATGTAATCATCGATAAGAAGGAACCAAAGAAGATTCTCTCAAAAGTAAGATCGCTTAGGAGAAACTATCAGAAGGTAAGGTACTGTTTTGATGGCAAGCTGGGAGCTTACGAGTACGTGAAACTGAGATGACTTAGGCATAGTCGGTAAGCAGTGATTGATCTCCTTGGCTTTTACCAAACACCAGTTCGATCTCGTCTGATAACGCATGAATTCTGCCTTTTTGGTATTTGCCGATGTCATATTTGTCAGCTAGTCTCTTTGCCAGTTTGAGATATTTTTCAACCGAACCCCGTGTAGTGGTAGGAATTAGTTTATGGCCGCAGATGCAAGTTTGAATCAGGGGCATTCTTCGATATGACCTCCCACACCCGGTACATCTAAAGTTCTGCTTGGCATATGCCCTAAGATTACCCATGATATCCGGGACCAAGTGCGTGGAGATCACGTTTGAGACGATCTCTGATGTGTTGATGGCGTTTATTAGTTCGGCGTTGCGGATCTGCATGTCAAATTTGTCAAGCATCGAACCTAGAGTAGAGTAGGCGCTTCTTGATTTTGACGTGGTCAAAGACGAGGTTAAGTGAGTGAACCAATAATCATAAAACTGCCTCTCAGTGTCTAGTCGGGATTTGATGATCTCTACTGATTTGACATCCGGTGCCTTTGCTTGTTCCATAGTTGATTCAAAGAATCCCAAAGGAAGTGTTTTGGTTACCTCAAGGTTGTGGGCTTGCGGCTGGGATTCATGTGGGAGGACAAGAGGCTGGACAAGCAGTGGGGCATCCATCAGGCCGCCGATCCTGTCTGAAAGGAATTGCCTTGAAAAATTAAGCAGTGTGTCCATCAGCAGCATTATCGAATCTGCGTCCCCGTCGGCATCCCTCCGTTTTGCAGAATGCCAGTTGGGGGTCCCGAAACATACATGCGTCTCAGTGTAACCGACGATCCTGCCCACAATTCCCACAGAAGTGTGCGGGGCCAATCCGATAATCAGGTGGCCGACCAACTCATCGGGGTTGGTTACGTTGTAAAATGGGGGTTTTTGGTGGAATTTCTCAAGCAATGTGTCGACATACTTGCATGTTGAAACAAGATAGATTCCACTCTCATATGGGATGATCACGTCTTGCATTCTAAGCTCCACGATCTGTTCCGGATTTTCAAGCGGGTTTCCGTCGATATCATGTGCGTACCCTAGACTGCGCAACTTCTCAATTGATGTCCCAATCCAAGATGGCTTGAACTGGGTCAACGGGGAGTTTGTAGCGTCAAATCTGACTGTGCCATCCTTGAAAACGGTCAGTCCCAACTTTTGACGGACGAGACCCTTCTCTAGCGGTTCGGCGATTCTGTCTTGGTTAATGAGCTCTTTGATGCCCTTGAGGGGTTCTTGTGCACGGATTCCCATCCTTTGTTGGGCTACAAGCAGTCTGTCTTTTAGGGGAAACTCTTTGTGAAAATGGGCCGGCGCCTTGCGCTTGCATCTTTCACAGTATGGCTCTGAGAGTAAATCCCTACAGCTTGAGCACCTGTAAGAGATCGAAGTTTTAGTATCACATTTTGAGCATTTTATTCCGATTGAGGGTTCACTGCATTTGGGGCAATTCCGATTGAAGATGTTTGTGAAAAAGTGCTCGTTTCTAGATGCCTTTAGCAAGTCCCTGGTCTGCCCGCCTTTATCACCGACCGGAAACAACACGTGAGTCGGCGGCTTCATCTGTCTTGCTGCTGCTTTCTCTGGCCTTCCAATTCTGACACCTATTGATGTTGAGAATTTGTTTCTGATTTGGATTCCCGAGGATTCTGAGAGGATTTTGGGCACTGACAAGTCAGAGATGGTGGGCTTTCGCCTAAAGAGCAGGTTAAAGAAGATTTTGGCCTGCGTGCCCTCAAGAGTTAGGAGATTGTCTCTGATCTTGTGGGGGGTTCCAAGTTTTTCCAAGATTGGTTTCTTGTCTGGAGAATATTGAATTGAGGAGTCTCCAACATTAATAGGATCAAGTAGCTTCTCAAGATCTTCTGCTGAAATTTTATCCCAAAAGTACAGGAATGCAGGATGCAGTGGAAGTTCAAAGTCCAGTGAGATTTTCAGTGCCTCGTCAATTGACGGGGTTTTTTGGAGAAACTGTTTTAGATATTGATCCTCAGGCCCGTATCCCTCAATTTTTTGTCTTAACTCCTCAGTCCAGAGCTCCTCAACATATGCTGTTGGAACCAGTTGGGCGTTGTTTTCCAGAAAATCGCCAAAAGAGATTAGAATGTCTCCCAGATGAAGGATCTTCTCAATCTCGTTTTTGATTTCAATTCCATGCCTGACATCCCGTATCTTTACAACATCTCCGTTTTTTAGACGAACAACGGGGGTTTCAATAGAATCAACAAATGCCACAGTGGCACCTTTTCCAGGAATATCAATCTTGATTTGGGTTCCAACTGCGATGGTGTGATCTAAAATCTCGGCGATGGCCGGGTGCAGGCCTACGGCTGCAAAGCCGGTGTTGCATGCTCTGCCATACCTTAAGCGAAATCCTCCCAGTTTGTTGGGCATGGAGAGAACAGATCTTCCGGTGATGACTTCTCGCATTCTTTTGGTTGCAGCGTCCTCTTGATTGTCGCCTGTTTGGATGGCGCCCTTGAGATCATTGAGCCACTCCCAGCCATCTAGATTGTATAGTTCGATTCTTTTCAATAATTTCTTAGATCTTCCGATTATGCCGTCATTTAGCACCCGCAATGCTCCGCCGCGAACCCTGTCGGTTTTGATGCGAGTCATGGACTTGTGGTTTACTACCTCAAAGGGATCAGTATCAACGCCGTCTAGTTCCACCGGAAGGTTGGAGATTACATGCTCAATGTCTTCATCAAGGATGTGGAACTGGAAACTGCTCGCTTCCCTTTCATAGATGCGCAGCTCTTCAACAAACCTTCCTGTTTCATCATCAAATGAATTTGCCTGAAATTTTGACAAGCCGGCTGCCCTTCTCACATGATCGGCAATCAGCATCGTAACAGCGGATTCTGTTCCCCCGGCAGAACGCATGGGTCCGGCGATGGACACGGAAAGATATTCTGAGCCGTCCTTGTTTTTCTTTATCTTCACTTCGCTGATTCCTTGCAGGGGAGCAATGGTTACTCCCTCAGTTACTATTGCAAGTCCTACTCTGACTGCAAGATCAAGTTTTTCTTCAAGAGTAGAGTCAGGAAGAGAGTATTTCCCTAAAGCGATCTCTTTGGATAAGATCAGGGCAGAGAGCTCCTTTCCATTGGTTTTGAGTAACTCACGAAGCGGCTCGGCAATGTCAATTTCGTGCATTTTTGCAACGCGATCGGCAAGATCAAATGCGATCTTAGGCTCAATTCTACCCGAAGAGTCAAAGAGGTTTGATTTTGCCGAGGCTGCCCTCTCAAAAATATCGTAAGTCTTGGCAGATAATTCTGAATAGTAATCCAAGTAATAATCCGGCATTCTGATGCCTTTGATTCTAGAGATGGCGTCGTCGTTTTCAGACATGATAGTGGTACTACTTACTTCTTTGAATGGCTTTTGCTATCTCTTGGACCCGCTTCAAACTGCCACCCTTTTCAAGAAATGTTCCAATTACCAAGGCATCTGCACCAGCTTTTGCGAGGCTTTGGGCAGTTTTGACATTCCTGATGCCTCCACCAACTATCAAAAATCCATCGAATGTTTTTCTGACATTTCGAACCATTTCAGGTGTTACATTGGTCTTTGCACCAGAACCGGCCTCCAAGTAAACAAACCTCATTCCTAAAAATTGTGCGGCCAAGGCGTATGCGGCTGCAATTTTTGGTTTTTCAAATGGAATTCCTCTTGCAGAGCCTACAAACCAGGCAGAAGTACCGTCTCCGACAACTAGGTACGCCGTTGGTAACGGTTCGAGTCCAAATTTGGCAACGCTGGGAGCTCCGAGTGCCTGAGCTTGAGTGATAAAGTACGGGTTCTCTGAATTCATCAACGAGCTAAATAGAATGGCGTCGGCATCAGGTACAACTCCAGTCACATTTCCCGGAAACAGGATTATTGGAATTCTGATGCCTTTTTTGATCTTTCTTACAACTTGGGCCATCTCAATTTGATCTGTAGCAGATGAGCCACCTACCAAAATGGAGGATGCGCCGATCCTCTCTGCGCCCTTTGCAAGTTTAGCAGAGGCCTCAAGATTAGATGCCTCTGAATCTATCAACACGAACAATAATGTCTTTTTTCTCTTTAATTCCGATTTTAGAAAGGATTCTACTTTATTTTTAACCATAAATGAGGTTTGTGAATGGCTCTTTAAAGTTTAATTGTAATATCAGTATACAGATTTGTATAGCTATGCCGGAGTTTGAAGAATCTAATTTTAATAATATTATACGCGAAATTATCAAAAAATCGCTGTTTACAGAGCGACAAATTGAAATTATTTTAAATCAGAAGGATCTTTTAGAATCAAGGTTTTCTATAACAAAAGGAGCATACTACAGGCAAGTCGGGCAGTCCAGAGACAAGTTAATTGCTTTGTTCTACTCAATCGTTCTTTTACGCGGCCTAGGCATACTTTTGCCTGATGACATTGATGTGATGTCAAAGCTTTCTGAGCAGATTAGTGTGATAAATGATAGTGATGTCTTCCCAGAACGTGAAGAAGAAGTGATAAGTGTGATAGATAGGCTCATTCGTCAGGCATGTAATGTGTGATGGTGTGGTTCAGATAGTCATTGTCTGTCTTAGAGAGTTGTGATAAAGTGTGTGATTTTGTTAATCTAAAGTGTGAAATAATGTTGTTCGATTACAATAAATCACAATAGAGTCATAAAGTTTGTGATGTTAGTAGAAATTCCTGATCCTGGAGTGATTTTGGGTGTGATTGTCGCGTTTTTAGTGGGTGTGGGTGGATTGTATGGCTACTACAAGGTCAAACCATTTATCAAAACCAAGAGTGAAGTGAGTGATGCGTCGCAAGCTGATCGTCTGGAGTACTATGAAAGACAGTTAATCGACATGAAGATACGCCTAGACGCACTAGAGATTCAGGGGGTTGAACAGAAGGCAGGGGACGATGATCCTAATTTGGAGTTAAAACGATTCTTAGAAAAGTTAGCAAGCAATCAGGTTCAAGAGCAGCCTGTAGAACAAGTAATCGAGGCTCCAGTGGTTGAGGAAATGCCTGCTTCCACGACTAAAACTAAGCATGTTGGGTTTGTAAACCCAACAGATTACGTGTTGCACTTAATCACAAACAGAGCTATGACATCACGTGATATCCAGGTCACATTAAAGAGGAGTAGGGAGCATACTTCGAGATTAATGAAAAAGTTATTTGAGGATGGATATGTTCAAAGGAATACAAATTCCAAACCATACACCTACTCAATTACTGAAAAAGGAAAGGCAAAAGTTGACGATCTTCAATTAGAACCCCAAATAATGTAAGAAAAATTTCGAGTTTTTTAGAGATTAAATCAGAATATCTTCTTGTTGATCTGTAATCGGTTAAGTCACATAAAGGAACTTGTAAAAAACGAGGGTCTGCAGCTTTGTACTGTATATTTTCAACAACTTGTTAGATTTTGTATATTAATTGAAGTTATCAAATCTGACTTAACCGATTACGTTGATCTTATGGTAATCCTATTTTTAGGATGAATTATTAATTAAATAATATATGAAATTATATATATTATTAAATTATAATAAAAATAACATGTCTGTGCAGGAAAATGAGGTGCTAGTTAGGATCACGTCTGCAGGCACCGTATCAATTCCAAAACAATTTAGAAAATTCATGGACGTTCAAAAGGGCGATTATGTTAAAATGATCCTTGGAAAAGACCGATTGATAGTCAGAAAAGTGACTATCATCTAGTTTAAGGATGTTTTTGGCCTAATTTAATAGACTGATACGTCCACTCGCGCCCAGTTCGAATTCTGCCAATCTTTCCTTTGTTTGAAAATCGAGACAGGTATGTCGAAATTATACTAAGTTTTACTGGTTCATTAAACTCATCCTCATATTTTTCCAATATGTTAGTCGAGGTAAACTTGCCCATTGGATAGAACTTGTCAACAATATGCCAGATCTTAGAACCGACAGAACTCATATTTGTGGTCTCTTGTTCTTCTTCAATATTCATCAGATTCATCATTTCAAAAATTTTGAGGACTTTGTCTCTAGTTACATTTCCCTCCAATTTAATATCATATCGGGCTCCATCTGAATCTTCCATGTCTATCCTAATGCGTTTTTTTGCCATCTTTGAGATTTAGAAGATCAGTTATTAACAAATGAAGTGATCTGCTAAACTTTGTTAACAAAACACTTTGTTAACATTGACTGCCTAACCCACGCCTATTGGATTTTTGTTATTAACAGTTAAATGTTAAATTTTACTTAAAATTCTGGTTTTTCGTGCCTGGAATGGAAATATAGGGGTTTGAATTATTATGTTTACAATGTTAACGCCCATTTTCGTGCCTGGAATGGAAATATAGGGGTCAAAATGGCCTTTTTGGCGGTTTTCCTAACAAGAGATTAACATTGTGTTAATTAATCAGTCTTTTTCGCTCTTTAAAGTCTGTTTTTGATTAGGGCCACCAAATTCAGGTAGGGACAAAACAAATAGTTAGTTTTAAAGTAAATTCAAAACCAACCCACACACCTATCTTTCCACTCCATTTTTTTAATTTTTAAAAAAAAGACAATCAAATTAAAAATAATTAATCACAAACTTAACTAGAATTACCATACTTTACTATACTCTCTTAACTAAGACAATGTTGTGATGGTACAGAGAGGAAACAAAGGTGTGTGGGCATGTCAGATCCGATAGATAGGTTGCTTGATGCAGCAGAATCTGGAAAGTCAATCATTCGGAACAGGAACATTCTGCATTTTACCTACATACCAGACACGATTTTACATAGAAACTCTGAACAAGAGCAAGTTACCCAATCACTCATACCAATTCTAAAACAATCACATCCATCCAACCTTCTCGTGTATGGAAAACCCGGCACAGGAAAGACATTGGTTGTCAAAAAAATAATCTCAAAAATCCAAGAAAGGGTTGAAAAATCAAACTTTCCAATCAGACTGGTGTATTCAAACTCTAAAGAAGAGACGACTCTCTACGGATTACTAGTGAGTATTGGCCGCCAGTTGGGATTGAAAAAAGAAGAACTTCCAACAACTGGTTTGGCCATTAGTGAGGTCTTTAAACGAATTTTGGAGAAAATTGACCAGAACGAACTAAATGTAATTTTTGTAATTGATGAGATTGACTATCTGGCCCAACTAGTCACAAAGACCGGCAAGGATATTTTATACCAACTAACAAGAGCAAATGAGAGGCTTAAAAACAGCTCGTTGACTCTGGTCGGCATCTCAAACGATCTTACATTCAAAGAAAAACTTGACCCAAGGGTCATTAGCAGCCTTGGAGAAGAAGAGATTGTTTTTACTAACTACAATGTTGATCAGCTCAAAAAAATTCTAGAGGAGAGAATTAATGAGGCATTTATGCAAGGCTCAGTAGAGGAGCCTGCCCTAAACCTATGTGCTGCTCTGGCCGGTGGGGAACATGGAGATGCCAGAAGGGCCATAGATCTGATTCGGGTGGCAGGGGAACTGGCCGAGAGACAGCAATCTGACACCGTAACTGAAGCGCACGTACGTGAAGCCTCTCAAAAAATTGAAGAGAATAAGGAGGAAGCCTCACTCAAATCATATCCATTGCATGAAAAACTGGTAATCTTGGCAATCATGAAGGCAAACGGTTCTTCAACTGGGGAGATCTACACTTCCTACAAAAATCTCTGCAAGGTAGTTGGAAGGGACGGGCTGACCCAAAGAAGAATCACCCAGATGTTGAGTGAGATAGAACTTTCCGGAATTATTAATGGAAGGCTAGTTCATCAGGGAATTCATGGAAGGACCAAAAAATATAGACTAACAATATCAACTGAGATGGTAAAAAAGACATTCAAAGACGATCTAACTCTACAAGACGTTGTTTGAATTTGAGCTATAATTTTCATGAAACACTTGGAATGTTTTCAAATTTACCATTATTGCAATTCCAGGATTTGGCGTCATGCCTACGCTTGCCTGAAAGGGGGTTTGTCTTTGCCAAGAACCGGAATTGATCAACAGGATGCCTTTGTACGTATCTAGTTCTGCCCTGTGAACGTGCCCTACATGGAAGATGTCCGGAATCTCATCAATTACCATCAAGTCTTGCATCTCCGGAGCAATCGGAGTCTGGCTTCCATAGATTGGACTTAGGTGCCTTGCCCTCAATAGGTGCTTCATTACGTTTGTCGGCTTGTCATAACTTAGCCCTGGAGTGGTCTTTACAATGTCATCAATACTTTGGCCGTGGAACATTGTAACTTTGACTCCGTTAAGGGAGACGACGGCCGGATTCCCAACCATAATGACATTTTCCCGTTCCCA
>RKRY01000126.1 GCA_007571135.1 Candidatus Nitrosopumilus sp.
TTTCCAATTCCCTCTGTTGAGCTGGAAAATGGTTTTGACAATGGACCGAGTCCTAGATTTTGTCTTCGATGTGAGGTAAACAGGCCATACAGATGGAAAACCGTTTTGACGGTTAAAGTAGACTTTACTAGGATGAAAGGCTAAGAATATGCTAAAAGTCTCTGATCACCTGCCATTAGTTGGCCTGATTAGGTTGACGTGTTTTTTGAGTACCAATTATAGTCTGTTTCCCATCAGGCCTTAGCATATCATGACATCCCTTTTTAATTTCAGATTTATCAGAGATATGTGCATGCATATCTTTTATCTTGTTGATGGAATCTTCGGCTTCTAAGATTAGTTCAGAGACCTCATCGTCAATTTCTCCCAATGATTTTGCAGAATCAGAAATGATATCGACAAAATCTTTGAGAATTGATTGCATCTCCCTTTTATCATGATATTTTGTGAGCATGAAATTGGCAAGTCCTACAACCTTGCCTAAATCTTGCAGTTCATCCAGGGTTAATTTGTCAATCTTGCTTACATCAGAAGGCCGTACTTCAGAAATCTTCCTGTTAAGGTGTACAGAAACTGATTTGATACGCTCTAAATCCTTTGAAAAATTTCGTTTGGTGCTTAACATACTCAAACAGTGCACAATTTTAAAGAATCAACATTAGGATACTGCTTATTTATTTTAGAGTCGACCATCAATTTTACTTTATCAAGTACAGATGCAGATTCCTCATTTGACAGGCTGAAATCAAATCTCGCCTCAGTAAGCACTGCCGAATCAAGCACAATACTTCCCAGATGCACCGATAACTCAGACAGGTTTCGGCTACAGGCAGGAAGAACACCATGCAGTTGAGCACTGATTGCCCTAATTATCGGTATTGTCGAAGGCAGCACTTCGGGAAGACTGGTTATGCCATAGAGTCCAGAGATTCTCTTTTTTACAATAAATAGTGCTTCATAGCAATAAGAATAGGTCGTTTCTAATTCCAAAGATCGTAAATGTGTTGGACTCTGCTTGTCAAAATAAGAGGCAAAGTCTTTGTTTGACTCTTTGAGTTCAGATTTCTTTTGTGAGATAACTTTAATAGTTTTAGATAAAAGGCTGACAGAATACTCCAGCCTCGGAACTAAAGTCACCGAATGATAGACGTTAAAATCATCGGATGATTCAGTGTTATGCCTTATCAACACGCCATGTTGGTTTGGAAGTTCGTATATCAAGACCGTGTATCGTAGAAAATAGTGACCACAGTTACACCAATCTGCAGATACAATTTTGATTTTTTTGAGCATTTGTATAAAGGAATTTAGCTTTCAATTTTACCTAATAACAAATCAAGTAGAGTCATGGTCAATGAGCACATACTAACTGTCAGCCTCGAGGAATTTGGGCTAAGCAAGTACGAAGCACAAGCCTATGTGGCATTAATTTCGAGGGGAACGGTTTCGGCAAGCGAATTGGCATATTATTCAGAAATTCCCAGGACAAAGATTTATCCAACGCTGCTCAAACTAGAAAAAAAGAGACTGGCAATCATCTCAAAAAGCAAGCCAATCATGTGTACTGCTATTGCGCCTGAAGACGCGTTTGATGGAATCATCCACGAGCAAATCAACAAGGTAAACGCAATGAATACACTTGTTTCGAATTTGAAGAAAGCAAGCGAGGAGAGTCGAAAATCAAGAGGCTCGGAGGAAAAGAGGTACTTTCACATTTCAGCTAACAACGTTTTGAATCAATTACGTATGATGATTGAAGGTTCGAAATCCTCAATCCGAATCATGGCAGACCAGTGGGGGTTGGGACTGCTAGCAGAATGCAGAGAACAGCTAGCTTCAGTTCTCAGGCGAAACCTAGATGTCAGAGTAATTGTCCAGCCATCGCAGATTTGTTCTGAAGCATTTAGAAAGATTCCAGAAGGGGTTGAAATTAGAGGTTCGGACATTACACAAAATTGCTTTGTTTTTGACGGGACGGAACTGCTAATGGTAGACAACAACAATGGAAAGGGGGCAACATTCTCATCTACGGATATTTTAGGAATCAACCAAGAGAAAATATTTTCAAATATTTGGAAAAATGCAATTAAAACTAGGGCGTTGTCTGATATGACAAAAACCGAAGCCCAGGAAATTTACAAGATTATCAAGACAGTAAATGATTCGGGATTGGCGCATGTTCTAAGCTCTACAATAGTCTTAAGGAAATCAGAGCTTGACATGTTCAAACTGCTAGAAAAAAATGGAATCTTCTTAAAATCAAGGTCACTTGATGACATCATAGAGATCATTGATGCAGTGTTGCAGATTACTTGCTCAGGTCACGCCAACTTTGAGGCAAATACCAAAAATATCACAATCGAGTCAAAACTAAACAGCGGTCATTCCTTGCCATGGGTTTCTATTCTTGACGGATGCCTCCAAAAACAAGGCTACAAGACAAGGACCGTATATCAAAACAACTCTTCAAAAGGAGAAAAGGTTCACATTAAAATTTCTAAAAACCAGGCATAGAAATTCGATGTGTGTTTAGACAGTACGGTTCATGGATGAAGTTTTTGCCATGTGTTGCCGCCGATCACATGTGCGCCAATACAAACATGCCATGAGGATGCAGTTAATCTGGCAGACACCATAACAAACAAACCACGACAGGCAGGTTTCTGCATCAAATTACAGATTAATTTAAAATACAAGATCAAATGCACGTTACACAGCAACGGCAGCAGCTGTCAAGTAAGACCTAAATCAAGTCAAAAACAGGCACAAGTACCTTGTATGAAGACAAGCTAGAGTCACTAGGAATCACGCTTCCGGAAGCCCCGGTCCCTGCCGGAAACTATATGCCCGCAGTCAAAACGGGAAACCTGCTCTTCATTTCGGGACAAATTCCACTGGAGGGCGACACAGTAGCATACACAGGCAAGGTTTCAGATGACAACATGGAGGCTGCTCAGAGATCAGCTAAAGTTTGTGCAATCAACATTCTTGCACAAGTCAAGCGGGAACTAGGAAGCCTTGACAGGGTTACAAGAATCATAAGATTGTCAGGATTTGTCAATTCGGTTCCAGAGTTTGTAATGCAGTCCAAAGTAATCAATCCAGCTTCGGATTTGATGTTCAAAGTGTTTGGTGAAAAAGGGAGGCATTCAAGAATTGCAGTGGGGGCATCTAGCCTCCCGTTAGATTCCATGACTGAGATTGAGGCAATTGTAGAATTTGCCGAATGAGAAATTGGAGTGCTTTATCAAACAGATTTTTGACGTTGTCGTATCCACAGTGCAGGTATGAGAGAAAAGG
>RKRY01000115.1 GCA_007571135.1 Candidatus Nitrosopumilus sp.
AGAAGAATGATTGGGGTAGACCAGGGAAAATGCCCTGATTATGTCAAGCTTGCACAGTCATACGGTGCACAAGGAATCAGGGCGCAATCTATGAGTGAATTGGACAAGGCAATCAAAGATGCTTTATCCAGCGATATTGCAACCGTCATAGACATTCCAATTGATCCTGAAGAAGATGTGCTGCCATTTGTGGCCCCTGGAACTTCGTTGTCTGACATGATACTACCGTCTTAGGATTTGTCATGTGGTCCATACTATCTATCTTAGTTGAAAACAAACCCGGCATCTTATTCAAGGTTACTCACTTGTTTCGTTCAAGGAACTTTAACATCGACAGCATCTCTGTAGGCGTAACTGAGAATCCCGAATACTCTAGAATGACCATCACCACATATGGTGATGAGCACCAAGTAGATCAAATAGTCAAGCAACTAGACAAGATGATTGATACCATCGAGGTTCGGCACCTAGACGAGCACAAAACCGTCTTCAGGGAACTTAGCATTTTTAAGATAAAACTCAGTAATGCTAATGACAGTATGAAGATTAACGAATTGGCAAATGCCTACGGAGGCAAGATTCATGATGTTAAAAAAGAGTCCATCATGGTGGAGTTGACTGCCACTCCTGACCAAATCCGGGCATTTGAAGAATTGGCAAAACCATTTGGAATCCTTGACGTTGCCAGGACCGGCGTTGCAGCTTTGCAAAGGAGTGGCGCATAAATGCCAAATGTCCGAATTTTTGACACGACATTAAGAGATGGCGAGCAAACACTTGGTGTTTCACTGTCTCCTGATCAAAAATTAGCAATTGCAAAAAAGTTAGATGAATTGGGAGTCGACGCAATTGAAGCTGGGTTCCCGATAATCTCAGAAGGCGAACTGCAAGCAGTAAGGATGATTGTGTCATCCGGACTCGACTCAGAGATCTGCGGGTTGACCAGGACCGTCAAAAAAGACATTGACGCTGCAGTCGATGCAGGATTAAACTATGTTCACACCTTTATTGCAACATCGGACATTCACTTGGAACACAAACTCAGGATGAGCAGAGAGCAGGCCTTGGAAAAGGCAATTGAAGCAGTCGAATACGGCAAGTCTTGCGGCCTGCAAGTAGAGTTCTCAGCTGAGGATGCGTCAAGAACTGACCGGGAATTTCTAAAGAGGGTCTTTGGCGAGGTCGCAAAAGCGGGAGCTGACAGGGTAAACATTCCTGACACTGTGGGATATTCGACACCGGAATACATGACACAGATGACTAGGGACGCCATTGAAGCTACGAACCTGCCAGTTAGCGTCCACTGTCACAACGACTTTGGTCTGGCCGTAGCTAACGCATTGGCAGGAATTCATGCTGGCGCCGCGTGTGCACACGTTACAATTAACGGAATTGGAGAGCGGGCTGGCAATGCATCCTTGGAGGAGCTGTCCATGGCACTCAAGTGTCTGCAGCACGAGCGAAAATACGAGACAAACATCAAATCTGAATTGATTTACGATGTCTCTAGATTCATCTCAAAGACTGTGGGGATAATTGTTCAACCAAACAAGGCCATAGTGGGCGCCAATGCGTTTGGTCATGAATCAGGCATACACACTCACGGCGTATTGAGCAATCCATTGACATACGAGCCGATCAGCCCCGAATTGGTTGGAAGAAAGAGATGGCTCAAGGTGGGAAAACATGCAGGAGTTCACGGCATGAATGCAATGTTAGAAGAGTATGGAGTAAAACCAACTGAAGAGCAAGCAAATCAAATCCTAGATAAAGTTAAGATGCTAGGCGACCGGGGACAGCAGATCACCGATGTTGAACTGTTATCGATGGCAAACGAGGTTTTAGGCAAAAGTGATCTCAAACGCATTGTGCAGCTAACCGGATTCTCAGTATCTACCGGAATCGGGACACTGCCTTATGCATTTGTAAAACTCAATGTTGACGGGCAAGATCATATTGGAACTGACTATGGAGTCGGTCCGGTCGACGCGGCATTAAACGCAATTCAAAAAATCACTGGCAAGATTTCAGAAATTCGAATCAAAGACTATGGCTTGGCATCAATCTCCGGCGGTTCAAGTGCCTTGTGTGAGGTTACAGTCAAAGTTGAGGATCCATTGGGAAACAAGGTTTCGGCAAAATCCGTAGGTGAGGATATAGTGACTACCTCTGTAAAGGCAGTCGTTGATGCAATAAACAGAATCATGCTCAAAAAGCTGCTGCGGGAAAAGCAGATGGGCTAAGTCCCAAAACTACTTTTTGTCAGTGATACCGATGTACAAAATTTCGTTGATTACCGGCGATGGAATTGGCCCTGAACTGTCAGATTCTGCCGTTTCAGTGCTAGAGACGATTCATGATAAGCTGGATCTGAAATTCGATATTGCAAAATTGCCTGCAGGTGACAGGGCACTATCCCAAACAGGAAAGGCATTGCCTGATGAGACAATTGAGTGCATCAAAAACTCTGATGCGTGCATGAAAGCTCCCGTGGGGGAATCAGCTGCAGACGTCATAGTCGTGTTAAGACGGATGCTTGATCTGTATGCAAACATCCGTCCTGCAAAATCCTATCCACACATGCCAGCATTGCGTGATGACATTGACATGGTAATTGTTCGTGAGAATACGGAGGATCTTTACACTGGGAAGGAATTCAGTTTGGGTGATTCCGCAGTTGCCCTGCGAATAATTTCAGAGCAGGCCTCCCAAAGAATTGCAAGACACGCATTTGAGACTGCAAAAATGAGAAACGACAAGAAAAAGGTGACATGTGTTCACAAATCAAACGTGATGCGAGTCACCGATGGCATGTTTGCAGCTGCATGTGACCAAGTTGCAAAAGACTATCCCGATATTTCATTTGAGCAAATGTACGTCGATGCATGTGCGATGAATCTGATTCGCCAACCCCAAGAGTTCGATGTTATAGTCACTACCAACTTATTTGGAGATATCTTGTCTGATGAGTCCTCCCAGGTAGTAGGAGGTCTGGGAATGGCACCTGCTGCCAACATTGGCGATGATTTTGCACTCTTCGAACCGGTGCATGGCGCAGCATTTGACATTGCAGGAAAAAACATTGCAAATCCATCATCATTTTTACTATCAATCAAAATGATGCTTGATTGGCTTGGAACAAAGCACAATGATTCAAAATCCATTGAAGTTGGGACAAAATTGGAATCTACAATATTTGATTTGGTAAAATCTGGCGTAAAGACTGTGGATATTGGCGGCAGCATGACCACATCTGAGTTTACTGAAAACATTACAAAAAATCTATGATTGTCTGGC
>RKRY01000120.1 GCA_007571135.1 Candidatus Nitrosopumilus sp.
TTTGATTTAACCATGGAGTATGCAGGACGTACTGCGATCCATACCTTTCGATCAGTCTTTGTTGACAAAATGATAAGTGATTATTAATTATAAACACTAGGTACACCTGAGAAGACTATATGGGGTAGATGATTTAAGACCATATTATTTCGGCAGATCCATCTGTCTGCATCAGGCATCACCACAAACAAATGAAATCGATTGTCGTTTTGTCATCAGTTCTTGGCCTCCAACTGAAGCTAGCTTTAACAAATGCGACCATGAGTTCCATTGTGAATCAGTCAATTCTCTGAACATGAAACCGTATCAAAACCATTACAAATAGATTCCAATGACTATCGAAATTTGTCCAAACGGTTGGTTTTAAGATCAGTTCATGAAACATTACGGTATGACACTGGATAGCAGAAAACATACTTCTGATAAAAAATACAAGTTGTTGTATAATGATGTCCTTGAGCAATCCTAATTGATTGTAATCTCAATTTCACCAGAATTGTTTTTGACACTTCCTAGTTCTGTATAATCATGCTTTTGCCATGATGCAAATGCTTCTGCACTTAACCTGTGTTTTCCCTTGCCCAAGTCTAAAGCATTAAATACGAATTTTTCATTAAAGTCAAACAACTCCTCTCTTACTTCTTCCTCCGTTAGTCTGATAAATGGCTCAAAGTTCTTGGCTACTTGAACCCAAATTCTTTTGTCTTTCATTGGATTGACAAGTTTTGGATTTCTGGTCCAGAAAATCGATGCCTTTCTATACGTGTCAATCGTTCTTCCTAGCTCCTTTTTTCTGAAACCGCCTGAAGTCAATTTGACTCCATATTTCATCTTAAACGAAACATCATTGACATTGTAGGCCCTTGTCCAGTTAACCTCGTTAAAAGCATCCCTGAGGCTTCCTTGGATTGAAAATTGTACGTTGATCTCTATTTTGTCTTCAGATGAGTACTCATCTTCGGATCTGACCAATTCAATAGCTGAAATCTTGCTTTCCCCCATTCTAACTGCTCATAATGATTTCTTTTCCCTTAATATTCTATGTAAACAGAGAATTTTGAAATTTTTAAAATTCCGTATGACTGTCGATTATTCCTCGTCCTGACACTGGATAGTAGTTGATCCAAGCCTTTAGTCTAACCAATTACTTTCACAGGAACTTGACAGGCAGATTCCTCAACTTTACCTGCCAATTCTTCCTAACATCTTGTAATCCATTAAAAGAAAAAATCTAAATGTGATGAACCATGAAATTGGTTAAGAAGAGAGAGGATATTGCACACAACTGGAAATACCGACAAAAGATCTGCCAAATTGTTCCTTAGAAACTCAGAAAAGATTGAATTGTTACAAAGTTGATAATTTTAGAACCCTCAATGGAGAGAAAATTCAGAAGAGTCATTTTCAAAATTAGAAAAAGCTAGAGCAAACAACTAAAATCATATTAAACACATGCCTGAATTAGATCCATTCTGTAAAAGCCAGATGCTGTG
This sequence comes from Candidatus Nitrosopumilus sp., assembly GCA_007571135.1. Classification (GTDB taxonomy): domain Archaea; phylum Thermoproteota; class Nitrososphaeria; order Nitrososphaerales; family Nitrosopumilaceae; genus Nitrosopumilus. The sequence goes on from RKRY01000120.1 coordinate 1,494, forward strand.
AACACCTTGTAGGAAGTATTCTATGTACAGCGCTTTTCTTGTCACATGCTCTCTCATGTCTTGCACCTCGGCAATTTCTTTGTTTAAGAACTTTATTTGAGCTCCCATGTTGTTCTGTAGATGAGGGTTTACAAAGCAAATCAACGACTCCATGTCTGTGAATATCCGGATCAAAATCTAAAATTCCCTTTCTCGTTTGAGAATTATTGCCTACACCAATGAATCCTAACGATGTTGATGGCACTCCAATAGATTAAGATTGTACACGACGTACAATTCTTTTACTGTTACGTTCATAATTGCCTTCTACCGTACATATTGGAACTGAACTTGGTGTAGAGACCGTGGAGACGAGAAAGCTAACCTCAAAGCTATCTATGAGGGCACCGATGCTATGAAGTGTTCCATTTAGATGAAGATGATGCTTGATACGTGCAAGATCAAGATTCCAAAATGAACAATTATCTATCATGAACACTACGGAATAACATATGTGCTGATTTCAGGATGCCGACAAGATCCATTTCATCTAAGAAAGAGCGGCACAACAGATTTTGACGGATTCAGGAGGATTCTAGATACATATTCAAGTTGCCGTAAAGCAAAAGGGATTGCCGGTATCAATTGTGCACAGTCTGACAAGCGAACATGCCTTTGCAAAACCCATCTGTGTAGTAGAAAATATCCCGGATTATCTAGATGATCAAATGGTTTGGCAAATCACTAGCTATAGGCAAGGATTACACACCATTTGGGATTGGTTTATATCTACAATTAGTGCCTTTTTTGAATACATGAACGCACAAGTGATCAGTTCTGAACCTAAGGAAATTAGCCTTTCTGTGACAGAATCTGATATTGGAATTTTGTATGTTATTCAGCATGAACTCCTACAGGATTCAAACATTGATTTTGCAGGTGTTATAGTCAAACATCCACTCACAAATGAGTGTTGGATGAGAGTTAATTCAAAATCAAAACCACTAAGAGAGATCCAAAAAGCAGCTGACTCGGCAATCAAAATGGCTGACAAGTTCAAGCAATTATTTAACTCAAAAATTCAGGTAAATTAGAATTGAGGTTTTGCCCCAAGTGTGAGGTCAAATTAAAGAAAGCCGATTCTGGCCTTCAATGTCCTCAATGCAGTCATTCTGAGGGGCAGGAAGTAAAACAAACCAAAAAAGTTGATGAGCCTGTAGAAGAATCCATTCTTGCCTTTGAAGAAAATGAAGGAGAAGAATCCAATCCAACAGTCAAAATAGAATGCGAAAAATGTGGACATGATGAGGCAGTCTGGTGGATGCTCCAAACAAGAAGTGCCGATGAACCTACGACCCAATTTTATCGTTGTACGAAATGCAAGTACACTTGGCGCAACTACGCATAACGTTTAACTGGAACGTTACATCAAGAAAATTAGCTTGACTTTTGGTGCTAAAACTAGCGGATCTGATGATCTTAAGGCAATCATATCTGCAATCTCTACTTTGGTTGAAGAAGCCACCTTCACTGCCACCGCAGAAGGAATATCATTTAGGGGAATGGATCCTTCTCACGTTGCACTGATTGATATCTCATGGCCCAATTCTGCATTTGAAAAATATGAATGTGATAATGAAATAAAATTTGGAGTAAGAATCGACGAATTCTCGAAACTGATCAAGCGGGCTGACAAAAAAGACAGCATAGAAATCAGCATTTCAGATCAAAACATGTTGCTTGTAA
>RKRY01000074.1 GCA_007571135.1 Candidatus Nitrosopumilus sp.
TGGGAGTGGAATCTGATAAAATAATCGCAGGCATCTCAAAGCTTCCCTTTGAACCTGCAAACTGGGAGCCAAAAAAGACGGGTCTTGACAAATTCACAGACAATAGTGGACACGTTCAAACTTCCATTTGAACAAACAAAAAAACTGCAATGTTAAAACAAATTCAATCATACACGATCATAATGCGAATCAAAAACAACCAAATGCAAAACTAGTCAAGAACTTTTGATTCAAAAAATGTTGTAAATGCGACCTTCCCTTTAGACCCGCCACATTATTTTTTATTGGATCAATTCTTGAATTTGTCTTGCCAATTTTTCAATTGACAATTTGATTTGATTTTCTTGTTTTGTAACTTTTGTTCTCAGATCATTGATTTTGGCAGTTCTTTCTAGAATCATTCGTTTTTGTTCATCATAGCCTGCAGAACCAGCAGATCTTCGCTCTTTTAGAGAGGACACCACGGTTGTCGAGGAGATTATCGATGCCACAGTCTCCGCACTTACACCTGTAGATGCTACGGATTTTTTGATATCAGATTGGGTCAATCTTGAAATTGGTTTTTTGGATTCATATGCCAATTGAGTCAAAACCCCGGCAATCTTATGAGTTATCCGGAATGGAATCCCCTCCCGAACTAACCGTTCTGCAATATCAAGTGCGATTAGATTGCTTGATGTGGCAGTCTTTCTCATCTGTTTCTCATTTACTTTTAGTGTTAACAGCATTGATTTGAATATCAATAAGGCGTCAATGGATGTTTTTGACGTGGACCAAATCGAGGATTTTATGTGTTGCAGATCACGACTGTACCCGGTAGCAAGACCCTTTACGGTTGAAAGAATCAAGGTTAGATTTCCAATAATCTCAGCAGTTTTGCCCCTTGTTAATTCCAGAATGTCGGGATTTTTCTTTTGAGGCATCACGCTTGACGGGGATGTGAATTCATCAGAGAGTTCAATGAATGAGAATTCAGATGTGGACCAAATGATAAAATCCTCGGAAATTTTACTAAGATTAGTCATCAAAATAGAGATCATTGCAACGTATTCGGCTACAAAATCACGCGTGCTTGTGGCATCAATTGAATTCTCTACAATTCCATCAAAGCCAAGCATGCCAGCTGTGCCTTGCCTATCAATTGGAATACTGGTTCCCCCCACCGGACCGGCACCGAGCGGACTCTGGTTGATCCTTGGGAACATTCCAAAGATTCTTTCAAAATCACGAAACATGGCGTCTGCGTGTGCCAACAGATAATGGGAGAACAGGCCTGCCTGTGCCTGTTGCAGGTGAGTATACAGTGGCATGATCGTTTTTTGGTGATTTTTAGCCACGGAGATCAGCGATTCAATGGTGTCCAGAAGGCAGTTGCACACAACAAGAGTGTCGTCTCGGATCTTCATCCTGATATCCAAAGCGACTTGGTCGTTTCTTGATCTGGCCGTATGCATCTTTCCACCGCTAGCCATTCCAGCTTTTTTGATTACAAGTGATTCGATTAACTCATGAATGTCCTCAGCACCCGAGGATGAAGAAAAAGAATCAAATTCTTCTTTTTTCAACGATTCGAGCGCGGATAAGATTTTTTTAACGTCATTTTTTGAGATGATTTTTTGTCGATACAGCATTAATGCATGAGCCTGACTTCCCACAATGTCATAGAGTACGATTTGAGAGTCATCATCCATTGATGAAACGTAATCCAAAGTAATATCGCTCAAATCGTTACCAAGGCGAGAGCGATACATATCTAAGGTTCTAGAATGGTTATATATAGCATCGACGTTTTTGCCCACATGAGCCAAGATGTCAAACAGCTTAGAGTGAAGCTCTTTGATGAGCTATCAAAGATTGTTGATCCTGAGATCAACACATCGATTGTGGAATTAGAGTTGATCGATGAAGTTGACATCAATGATAGCAACGTCAAAGTGGATCTGCATCTTACAAGTCCCTTCTGTCCGGCAGTATTTGGTTTTAAGATTTGCCAAGATATTCATGACAACCTGTTGAAGGTTGACGGAGTTGAAGATGTCAAAGTCAACGTATCAAACCACTTTATGGCAGAGCAGATCAACAATCAGGTAAACAACAGTCCGAATCCAAAGAAAGCAGGCTAACTTTTAAAACCCAGCATGTACCCCCTAAGCAGCTGAATTCCCATTGCGGGGTCGACCCCTTTTGGACAAACCTGGCTACAAGAACCGGCAAAATGGCATCTCCAAATCCCATGAGAATCGTCAATTATTTTCAGCCTAGAATCCTTTCCTTTGTCCCTGCTGTCGGCAACGTAACGGTATGCCTGGGCAAGTGCCTGAGGGCCTACAAAAGAGGAATCTGTAGCCATGGTCGGGCATGCCGAATTGCACAGTCCGCATTTGATACAATTTGCAAATTGGATGTATTGCTCTAGTTCCTCAGGAGACTGTGAAAACTCTTTTTCGTCAGATTCAATCTCGGTATCGTCCCTGACAAGATACGGCTTGACTCGGCGATGGGTGTCAAACAATCTTTCAAACTTTACAGCCAAGTCACGAATAATTGGGAAGTTATTCATTGGTTCAACGGTAACGACATTAGAATTCAATTCGATGATTTTTGTAAAGCATGCAAGTCGTGGTTTGCCGTTGATTATCATTCCACAAGAACCACACGTTGCCTGTCTGCATGAATATCTAACAGCAATTGAATGATCCAAGTGCTTTTTGACTGCCAGAATAGCATCCAAAACAGTAGTCCACTTTTCATAAGGCACTGCAAACTCTACAAACCTGGAGGCACTGTCCTGTTCAGGATTGTATCTTGCAATTCTCAGAGTAATCGAATTTGCAGAGGACAGCGGTGAGGATGCCTGTTCATTTGCAATGGTTGCCCCTTGTGCCATACTAGGCCATTCCCATGTTAGTCATAATAATTGTTCGTGAACCATATGCTATTAAACCAAACATTGCTGCAAGACACCCATAGGAAACGGCTTTTTCATAAGTTTTGCCTTGTTTGAGTTCCAGCAGAATTACCCTCAATCCATTAAATCCGTGAACGGAAAGCAAGATCAGGATTAGTTCCAGCATTATTGCATATGGAATGAATTTGTAATTAGCTAAAACTGTTTCGTACTCTAATGATGCGGCAAAACCGCCGGAAGTTAAACGCATCAAGACATGAACGGCAACAAGAGCGACTGCTGCAAGGGCAGTGCCATAGTGGA
>RKRY01000069.1 GCA_007571135.1 Candidatus Nitrosopumilus sp.
CCAGAACCAACACCAGAACCAACACCAGAACCAACACCAGAACCAACACCAGAACCAACACCAGAACCAACACCAGAACCAACACCAGAACCAACACCAAGTGAAGTTCCCAAATCTGCTGAAGAGCGCGATGTTGTTTTTGTTGGAATAAAACCAATCATGACTTATGTGTCTGCTACACTAACGCAACTCTCTACAAGATCGACTGTAACAATTAAAGCAAGAGGAAAACGAATCACTCAGGCAGTAGATGTCTCTCAAATGATTGTCAAAAGAATGGATTCTGTTGGTTATGTTGTCAGTGATGTTAGAATCTCATCTGATTCTCTAACATCACAAGATGGAAAACAGCGTAATGTTTCAACCATAGAAATTGACATATCAAAAAACTAGATTAAAATATTTTACCATTGGTGGTTTTGTTTCTTTAATTGCCTTAATCTTGATACTTTACTCTGATGACTTATGCGGTGTATCTCACATTCGAATTATTTCTCAAATTGAATCATATGGAAAAACACTAGACCCCGAATTTTGTGAAAAAATTGTCGAACAAATTGATAACTTTAATGAAATATGTGAACCAAAAATTGAAATCATAGACTGCTCTTAAGATTATATATGTGACCATAAATCCATCAGGATCACTTTACCAATACGTGCATAGATCACACATGATCACATTATCTTGTCTGCTAGAAACGTATCTCTTAGAAAGGAAGACAGAATGGAGAAGGACTCCCCATCTGAAGAGAGATTCACAATGTAATGTTTGCAAACGTCGTATGTTGCACAACCCTGCCTAAATTAAGATAATATTAACCAAAGATGGCTTTGAAAAACAAGTTATGCAACATACTGTGCAAGCGGACATCTATAAAAAGTACAGTCACACTCCTAATACAAACACTGACTGGACCAAACTGGGCAAAAAGGTAAAATGGTAGGATCGACGTCCTCTGCAAGCGCCCACGAACTGGAAGGATGCCGCAGATGTTGCATCACGGCACGACATCATCATAGCAGGTGCAAAAAGAAACATAGTGGTACCTACTAGTATGTTGCACAACTTGCTTTTCAAAGCCATATTTGGCCAAGATTATCCTAATTTAGGCAGGTTATGCAACATGCTAGTACCTACCATGCCGTAACAGAAGATCAGAGGTAATCGGTTAAGTTAGGCTTGATAACTTCAACTAATCATGCAAAATCTAGCAAGTTATTGAAAAATATAGAATATGCAAGATATGAACTCTCATTTTTTACAAATTCTTTCATACGACTTAACCGATTACGATCAGAGAAATGGTGCTCATTATTTTGTACCTTCATGCCTGCAGAATTATGATGTAGTACGACGCCTCCAAGATTCTCATCTGATTTACTAGGCTTGTGGCAACAAAAACCGTAAAAGAGTAGCAAAACGATCTAAAAAAACAGATTTCACATCTGAAATCATACTGTTTGCCATAATCCATGAACTAGGTGTTATTTGCGACTCGAGTAGATCACAATTCTAACACGCAAGCCAGAAGGTATGCCTTTGTACACCAGAGGCACAAACGTGCTGTTGTGAGTATCAATTGCAGAAAACAGAACAGCTGCTCCACGAATGCAACAGGTTTGGCATACCTGTATTTGGAATATGCATGGGCGTACTAACTAATCTAAATAAATGGGCCGGGATTTATAGACTACATGAAGAAGATCTTTGTCAATGGTTATGGATCTATTGGTAGTAGGATCACTTCCTTTCTCAAAGACGATCATGAACTTGAAGTAATTGGTGTCGGAAAGTATTCTCCTGATGAAAAAGTAAAGATTGCAAACTCCCGTGGTTTAGATGTTTATGTCCCAGAGCAAAAATTATCTGCCTTTTCTGGCTACAAGATTAAAGGAACCATCGAATCCGTGCTTGGTTCATGTGATCTGGTAATTGATGCTACCACTGAAGGCCAAGGCTACAAGAATAAAAAAAATCTCTATGAACCCAAGAACATCCCTGCAATCTACCAAGGTGGCGAATCCATTGTGGGCACCAAAGCAGTCTCTGATTTATTATTTAATTCTCGATCAAATTATGATCTTGCAGTTGGAAAAAAGCATGTTATGCAGGGTAGTTGCAACGTAACGGGGATGGGACGTATTTTAGAACCACTTCGTGATAAATTTGGTGATGAGCTTATTCGTTTTGATGTCACCCTCATAAGACGCTGGGCTGATGTTGAACAAACGGAAAAAATAATCCCTGACACAATCGAGATGACCCAATCTCCACATCATGGTGATGACGTAAAGACATACTTTGGAAAAGATTCCCCTCTTTTTGTAAGGGCAATCAAAGTCCCCACACGACAAATGCATTTACACATAATGGATATTAGATTTAAGAACATCGCACCAAGGCCGTCAAATATTCATGAAATCTATACAAATGAATTTGGCGTGGCTACCCTGTGGACTGCTAAAGGAACAAAAGATGTAAGAGACTATGCTGAAAATATTGGATTTAACTTTACAGATACAAACATGATTCACATTCATGCAAATATGACTACTTCAATCGGTGATACGGTACAAATGATGTACTCTGATGATCAAACCGGCATTGTAATCCCTGAAAATCACATGTTACTGCAGGCAATGATCTTTGAGAGATCCTACCGAGATGCATTTGAGCATACTGAATCAATCTTCCATATGAGAGAAAAGAAGCAAAAACTCGAGGAACATTTTTCAAAAAAAGATTAGGTCCTGATTTTTTCTATTCTGATTTTTTTCGGAATATTTCTTGACATTTTTTCCACAACAATTCTTAATTTATCAACTTCTATCTTGTCTCCTTCCTGTGGTATGTCCTGCAATCTTTCATGTAGTAATCCATTAAGTGTTGCATAATCGTCACCTTCAGGAATCTTGGTATTGAATACTTTGTTGACTGTATCGATCTCGATATCGCCTTTGGCAATAATTGTATCTTGATCAATTCTTTCATATTCTATTGGTCGTGCTTTGTCGGTTTCATCTTCAATTTCTCCTACAATCTCTTCGAGCAGATCTTCTAAAGTCACTATCCCTTCTACGCCTCCATGTTCGTCAACAACTATTGCCATGTGTGTTTTGCGCCCCTTCATTTCTTTTAGGAGTGCACTGACCATTTTTTCTTGTGATGCAAATACAGGTTTTCTTGCAATCTGTTCGAGACTTGCCATCTTGTTATCTTTTTCTAATTCTTTTAGAACGTCTCTTACATGTATGAAGCCGACGATGTCATCACTCGTGTTGCCGTAAATGGGAATTCTAGAGTGTCCACTTTGGTTGATTTGTGGCAATGCCTCAAAAAGCAACATCTTTGAGTTAAGTGAGAACATCTTTGTTCTGGGAGTCATCACTGAACGAATTACCGTGTCGTCGAATTTTAGTGCCCCGTGAACCAATTCCATTTCCTCTTTTTCAATTGCCTTTTCCTCCATTCCCTGATCGATGACTCCTTTGATTTCCTCCTCTGTAATCGGCGGTGGCGTGTAGCTGCTACCGGTAAGCTTTACAACTCCTTTTGTGACTATCTCAAAGAATTTTACAACAGGATAAAACGTATAACTGAATCCTAACAAAATTGGCGCGTATCTTAGAGCAATTTTTGTCGAATTTGCGTTGCAATAAGTTTTGGGAGTAATCTCTCCGAAAATTAGAATTAAAAATGTCATAACGCCTATGGCAATTCCCAGACCTTCATTTCCAAATAATCTGATTGCCACACTTGTTGCTAGTGCCGATGCTCCAACATTGACTAAATTGTTGCCTAGATTGACACTGGACATCATCCAGCTTGGATTGCTTTTTAATTTGTGAAGAGCTTTGGAACCTTTTTTCTTTTCATTAAATAATTGGACTACTTTGGATTTTCTTACTCCTACAAGAGCTACTTCCAATCCACTAAAAAACCCAGACAAACCTAGAAGTACAACTAGTGCTGAAATCTCCATCCATAATTCTACCAAAATATCCCTCCAAAAAATTTCTTAGAACAACAAGTGTTATTCATTTAGTTTTTTTGCACCATCTCTAGGTTATCTTATAAAAATACGTACAACCAGAATTTAAGGATTAAGATGATTATATGTTGTCGCTCATGATAATTTCGGCAAAAATCCTGGACAACACTACCTATGGTTTTAGGCTAGCATTTTGGAGGTTTTGCAAATTTATTTGTAGGATCATCGTGATAATCCACTGGAATCATGGCATCCTTTTGACGGCCTGTCAAGATTCCGACTACGACATCGTCTTTTTTGATAATCTCTTCAGAAGTCAACTTTTTTATTCCTGCTACTGATGCACCTGACGCCATTTCACAATCAAACCCGTTTAATCCTACTACTGACATTCCATCTAGCATCTCTGAATCTGAAACAGTAGTGGCAACACCATTTGTAAACTCAAGTGCCCTTAGGCCTTTCAAAATGTTTGCCGGGCGTCCAATCTGTATTGCAGTTGCGTTGGTTTTGGGTCTTAGGCCCTCCTTATCTAAATGATCATAATATCTGGAGACTAATCCGGTATTTGGATTCCCTTTATTCCATCTTAGCTCCTCACCTTCAAATTTCCCATTATACAAATCTGATAATGTGCTGGCTCCATCTGAATTGATTACTGCAATTCTGGGAATTTTTTTGATCCATCCCCATTCGTGCAATTCCATCAGTGCTTTTCCACAACTAGACGTATTTCCCAACGCTCCACCTGGATACACCATCCAATCGGGAGCCTCCCAATTCAGGTATTCTAATGCACGAAATACGATTGTTTTTTGTCCTTCTATTCTAAAGGGGTTTATTGAATTTACAGTGTATCCGTTATGATCATGCGCATCATCTAACGATTGTTTTAACGCATCGTCAAAGTTCCCGTTGACTTTGACTATCTGAGCACCAAATTGGTATGCCTGGCTTAATTTACCTGGAGCGATCTGCCCTGCTGGAATATACACATCACACTCAATCCCTTCATTTGCTGCAAACATTCCGGCAGAAGCCGATGTATTGCCTGTTGATGCACAGATTATCTTTTTTGCACTCACCATCTTTGCGTGTGTGACGGCAGTTGCCATTCCATTATCTTTGAATGAGCCGCTCGGATTGTACCCCTCTGGCTGTAACCACATATTGCCGCTTTCCATGCCAGTAAATTCTGTTGCCTTTGACATCTGGTATGGTTTTGACTGTCTGCCTTCTGCTCCATCTAAAGACACAAGATGGTTTGAACACTCTTCAATATTTTCAGCATCTATCTGGCAAAAGTTGAACAGCTCTCTAAACCTCCAAACGCCGCTTTCATTAAATATGCTGTTTTGGGGATTTCGCCTTTGATAAAATACTTCTTTTAATTTTTCAGTAGGCCTGTTTTTGTACTTTACATCAAGCATGTGTCCTTTTTTACATTGGACGTTTGTATTTTTGACATCGTATTCTAGACCGCAATTTGCGTCAATACATTTGAGGTATGCATCACCCTGCATTGTCATTATCATATTTGATGATAATTTAAAGCGTTAGTCCACATAAATTACTAAACTTTAGATTGGATTAATCCCAAAACATGGCATGACAACACATAACGAGTATCTAAAAAATATTCTAGTCCAGATTTATGCATCTCACGCGAATCTTAGCGAAATAAAAGACGGGCCAGGAGATCTTGCTTTAATTAATAAAGAGATGCTGAAAATTAACGGCATGATCAAAGTGATCTTGACAAAAATCAAACCTGAAACGATCCACCACTCTGATTTTCCTACGTTAAAATTCAAATTACAAAATTACATGGAAAACTATTTCTTTGAAAAAGAGATTGAGACTATGACACCTTTGTATGCTGATGATAGCAATAGAGTTAAAAACATGCGTTTAAAAATTATTGATGCGCTAAATGATAAGAAGATGATGGATGCCATTGCAAATTTAATTGAAAAATTATGACTGTAAAATGCATATTGTGTGGCTGCAAGGATCACAGGCTGTTTGGGTGCAATAAGCATATGACAAAACAGTGCAGTTGTTTTAAGAATGATACACAATAACTATCTTCTTTTGGGACCTGATCTTTCGTGAAAATTTAAGCAGCACTTGCACTCTTTTTGAAGGCATTCGGATTCATAGTGATGCCCACAAATTCCGCATTCACAACTTGTCATGGTGTTAATTAGACATCTTTCGAATATAATACCTCCCCTAATTTTTTATGATTTTCAGGTCAAATGGGTTACTTCTTTGATCTTGATTTTTTGGAAGGTTTTTCTTTTTCTTGCAGTTCCTTCTTTACCTCTTCGGCTTTACTGTCCACTGCCCTGATGATCTCTTGAATTAGTACATCTAGGTCGCTGTCGTCTACCTCCGGCTCTATGGTACTTGCAATCTCGTTGATTGTGTCTGATATCTCTGCACTGACATCCTCAAAACTTTCTGGATCCTCATATGCTGTATCGTAGAGGCTTTTTAAATTATTGACATGGCCGATGACCTGCTCTGTTAGGACAATACGATAATCGGTTCCGTTGACTTCCAACTCTTTTGAACTCATACTTGGCTTTCAAGTTCTTTTGTTTATAACGTTTTTCAGCAGAAGACTTTACAGAAATCATCCGGTAATACAAAGAAATGATGCATGTCCTGCGACAGTTGTGCTCCAGGACCTTGTACAGCAGATCCGCCTCTACATGGGCTCAAGACTGGCATACCGCGACAGCGTCTGCCCCCACGTCCACAGATCATCAAAGTCATAGATGTGGTGACATGCAACAGACTACAGCAGAAAATAACCGTCCAATACTTAGAACACGATATAGTCCAAGGCAGAAGCGTCACTAATCAATCTAGTGTGTTTTGAACCTGCAACATATCCATTCTTGATGTCATTTGCAGGAATCCATCTGTTAGTTGACGTATAATGTCTTTTTTCTTGTAATTCCCTTTCAATAGCTTCAATATCAAATTCCCCCTCTTCGACTTCCTGTGTTGCTAGATGCTTTATTGTGACCAAAATTTTTGTCACTTTGACACGATCTCCGAACTTCCATTTTACGGGTGGAATTTCGTCAGATACTTCCAATACCTTTATCTTCATCTGCTTATTTCCAAGGGCATTATGACTAACCAAAATTCGCTCGTCAGTGAATTCTTCAAAACTGACTCGTGAATTGACTTCGGCATCAGACACCGTTTCTAATAATGACACCGAACTAATCTCTGAAGAATCTGGACTTTGATCTGTAACAGCTTTGACATCCTCTACAACTGGCCCGGGTTCTGAGACAGCGGTCGTTTGTTTATGCTGCCTAGTCTCTTGAATTCTCTTTTCCTCAATCTCCCACTCTGACTGAACCTGTTCTTCCCTTAAATTGTCGTTGTCTGGCCTGGTGATCTTTTCTTCAAGTCCATGGACCTCCTTATTTGCCTTATTTTTCATTAATGACTCTTTGTTGGGATTTGTAGCGGGATTGAGATTTTCTTCAGACAACACACAGTCTTTTTTACATTATCCATAAAAACGATCTGCATAAATCCAGATTGCCTAGAATTGCAAAAAACAGGTGGCAGATACGCGTAATTTCTTGGTCGTTGACTGCCTATTGAACATGGCATGATGCGGTCTGATATAGATGTGATGGAAACCGGCACAAAGCTCCCGTCTGCATCATGCTGTAACATAGACGATAATCGATTTAGTCAGCTTTGACAATTTCAACTAATTATGCAAGATTTATCAAATTATTGAAAAATATACCGCATGTAATCTATGAACTTCTATTTTTTACAAATTCCCTCATGTGACTTAACCGGTTACCTTTGTTCAAATAGATTAGGTAGCATCGGCATATGCACCATCTGAGGATCTCAGATACGTTGTCAGCATAGCATGCATATGACTGGTCTGCTCTTACAAAACACTGTGCCTTTTTATGGCGATGCCGACACATCCTGCTGTAGTATGACAAACTTGTCTAGGTGAATTTGGTCTCAAAGATGGATCATGTATGCTGGATACACTGGTTAATATTGTGGTGAAAATTCAGTGTAATCTCAAACAAATTACTAATCTTTGACACCGTGCCTTTGCTTAGTCTTAAAAGGCATTTTTGCTTCCTTTAGTTTGTATTCTTTTCTTTTTCCCTCCGATCTGACAAAAAATCTTCCATCATAAGTACAAACACAGTCTGTAATGTCAAGCGATTCGTCCCAAATTTTAAAATATTCTCGCAATTCCCTATTTTCGTATTTTCTTAACCCGACTCTTTTTTTTGACAAGAATTTGAATGCCAACAGAACCTGTTTTTTTCTGTAAATGTCAAACGTTCTTGTCCATTGGAGACACCTCTCAATTTGATCAAATGGTACGGCAAGAGACGTACTGGTTCCAGATTTTGCCTCAATCGAATAAATGGTACTCTCTTTAGTATTAACTGCCAAAACATCAGGCAATCCCGTACTTGGCGAGCCAAGCCTGAAAGCTTTCCAGTTTTTTGTGTTGTTGAATCGCTTAACAACAGTGTCTTCCCACTGGTATCCTCTTTGTTTTCGTGTTTTTACGGCTCTTTGATAATTTTTGTTTGTTTTTTTCAATGTCGTTCTTTGTAATAATTCAACAATGCTTTTATTCTTCATGTTTTTTTTCGTATTTTTACATTATAGTATAATTGGTAATTGTATGATGACCAACAGACTGCACTTCCTGTTAAATATTAAAGATGTCAGATGCGTCTAAGAGTTTTACGAATAGACTTCCGGTAATCGGTCAAGTCAACCTTGGCAATTTCAACTAATTATGCAGGATTTATCAAATTATTGAAAAATATACCACATGTAAGCTATGAACTCTCATTTTTTACAAATTCTTTCATGTGACTTAACCGGTTACGACTTCCGCATAACCCGTAATCAGTCAAGTCAGATTTGATAACTTCAATTAATCATGCAAAATCTAACAAGTTGTTGAAAAATATACAGCATAAAATCTACAAACTCTCATTTTTTACAAGTTCCTTTATGTAACTTAACCGATTACCATAGCCATTTCTAAATTAAAATAATCCCGGGTAGTAGTATGTTGCACAACTTGCTTTTCAAAGCCATTTTTGGCCAAGATTATCCTAATTTAGGCAGGTTATGCAACATACTACCGGGTATGCATGGCGTTGAAAAGTTAGAGACGTCTTCAATAACAGACATTGATCTGCATCTTTTTTGTAGGCACACCCAAAGTTTGGATCATGGCAGTTATTTATGGTAGCAGGTCATTCGTTGTGATGAATCTCTTCGTAATGCTGAACAGACTGTTGCAATTCGTCACGTGAGACCAGCCCTCCTGACTCGATTCTTGCAAACATTTCAGGATACACAAACTCGCGTTCAGAATACTTGATTATTTTCTCATAGTCTCTCTCAAAGTAGTGTAGAATCTCACCTGAACCTTGTGTTGACTTTACGCCAAACCCGTATGCGTGTGCAAGCACATCATGCTTGAGTCCCTTTGCCCTATTTCTATTGAGCGGCATGTGCAATTGTAGCAGATCGACTACCTCTGGCCTGTTTATCATCCTCTGATATAGCCTAGAGTCACTATCTATTTTGTGATGTCGCATCCTCTCGTACAGAAAGAACATGTCAAACCCAAGAATGTTGTGGCCTATTACGCGCAACCTGTCTTCGGGACCGCCACGCTGCAGATCCGTCATAGTAGTGTAGAATCTTTTGAGTATTTCCTGTTCACCTTGCTCCCACTCTTTTAGACGAAATATGTGTGCATTGTTTGTCCTATATGTGATCAGAATTACCTTGCCATCAAACGGATTCAGTCCCCCGCGTTCGAATGTCCAGTAAAGATCTCGATCCTCTGAGTTTCTCGTCAGATCTCCTGAATCAACGCGCCTCTTTGTTTCAAGGTATTGCTCACAGGTCATATCAGGAGCAGTCTCGATGTCAACAAAGAGATCTACCATGATGTAGAACAGTCATGGCACAAAATAATCTTTGTGTTTGAAGGTTTGCCGTGCCATTCGGATCCAATGTTTCTGTTCTAAGTTTAAAACTTGATTCTTAAAAAAATTGTGCAATAACGCGTGACGCTTGGATTACGAGACCCCATATGACATGGATCCATTGATCGAAAATGGTACCTGCAACCGCGGCGTAATATCCAAAGAACAACCGTCACTTCGAACCGTCTTCTCACACAAGCAAATGCTTCTTGCATAATTACAGACAAAATCTTCCCCTTTTCTTGCCTTTAATTTCTAATTGTTTGCTAATTTTATGAAGCCGCAACAAATTCTTGCTTTCACCGTGTCTTGAGACTCGCAATCTCGCACACGGTAATCGGTTAAGTCGCATGAAAGAATTTGTAAAAAATGGAAGTTCGTGGATACATTAGGCATATTTTTCAATAATTTGATAAATCTTGCATAATTAGTTGAAATTGCCAAGGTTGACTTGACCGATTGCCGCACACGATCGCCAATCACGTTGTATGCCATTTGGTGCCAACATGCCCGCCTTGGATCCTGTAGAAGCAAATATTACGATACTGCAAAATTCCTTCAATCATACAGGATCCGATGGGCCATATTTGAATGCCTGATCTGGAAGAAATTATGATCCAACGGAGATTGAAACGATACAATCACAAACCAGCGTTCTGAAGCAAAGAGACGGGCATGCTTGAACACATTAACACAAATTAATCTTGGGATTACACCGGTTCAGATCCCGATTTAAAAAAATCCCAGCCAAAAGAATGACAACTTAAAAAATGAGCAAGAAAAAGTGC
>RKRY01000158.1 GCA_007571135.1 Candidatus Nitrosopumilus sp.
CTGCCTAAATTAGGATAATCTTGGCCAAATATGGCTTTGAAAAGCAAGTTGTGCAACATACTAGCGTATGGTGGAGTACGGCCTGTCAAGGGAGTCAGCTATGACATACACCGACATTCCCTCTTTTCTCATGGCGTATGCCAGCAGCCTGTCCATTGCCTTGGGATTCTTCTCCTCTTTGTGCATCCGGCGCAGCCGCGCCGCGCCGATGCCCCTGAGAAAACCGTATTCGGCAAGTGTTGTTTTTGATTTAACCATGGAGTATGACAGATGTCATGTGATCCATGCGTTTCGATCAGTCTTTGTTGACAAAATAATAAGTGATTGTCAACCGGGATCACCACGGACCAGGACTGACTTTAATTATCTGATACTTGCGTAAAATGATTTTGTTGCAATCAGAACCCGGACAGAGTCAAACTGATATGTCCTTTGGGCTTTGAAAAATATTTTAGATTTTGGCGAGGAAAAGAATCATCTTGCAATGTGGTTGCTCTGATACGATTCAAAGTATCCGTACATTGATTGCCGTAGTTACAACGAATGTCATTTTATTTTTTTGATTCGAAACGTAATGATGTTGTCATTTTTTGACATGTTCAACAATTCATGTCCGTTTCTTGTTACCCAACGAGAGACATCATCTTCGGCGGCAGGATCATCTGCAGATACAGTCAGCGTTTCACCAGCTTGCATTTTTTCGATCTCAATTTTTATTCTGAATACCGGTTCAGGACAAAACAAACCAGTCACATCAATCTTTTTTTCAGATTCAGACATAATACACTGATCCAAAAATGGTTTGCCATATTAAAAGCTACTTGAGTTTAACATGACGTTTTGATTACAATGCCATTCGAAACATTGTAAACAGGTTCCTGTCATTTGCAAAAGTAGGATCCATGTTTTGAAAATTAATTTTTTTAGAGATTCTCTTCATAAGGCAAATTGCAACATTGTAAAATAACGACCACAGGCGGCTGTTTTGATTAGAGTTGTAAATTTTCAAGAGAAAATTCAAAAACCATTTTGCGTTTGGATAATGTTTTGCAATGTACTCCATCAAGTACTCTTGAGAGTTGTTAATTTTGTAACGAAGGTGGTCTAGAGTCTCTGCTTGTGACGCATATCCGGTTTTAGCGATTTCGATTTTAGATTGTTTCATAGAACGCAGAATATCATCTAGATTATTTTCGGAGTCAATTACATTAACACATCTTCCCAAGGTCGACAGTACGTGTGAATCGCTTCCGGCAACTTGTATCATGCTATTATCTGAAGCAAACTGGGTTGCACGAGCATTAGAAAAAATATCGACGTTATTGCTGTTGAACACTTCTATCATGTCGCATTTTTTTGCACTGCTACGCAATGCATTAAGCAAACTAAATGGGTGGGGGGCTGAGGAGACACCGCCCTGTCCTTTGACCCTGTCGATAACATCTTCAAGTGCCAGTTTCGGTTCTATTGCTTCATGAATTCCATAAACTAAGACATGTGCTCCTGTATCGGTGGTAATCTCTTCAGCCGGAAAAACATTGATATTTTTGAATTTTTCATGATTGTTTTTGTATTCTGATAACTGATGATACCCATCCAAAGTATTGTGGTTGGTTACAAAGATAGCATCCAAACCTAGAACCTTTGCACGTTCTAATTGATCCCGAATTGAGACATCACAATCGTAGGGGGCTTCACCATCACCCATATGAAAGTTTGAAAACGAGTTGTGACAGTGCAATTCGGTTTTAATTGACATTGATCAAAAAGTCCGTCTTGAGATTATAATCTTATGCAGTAACCATAAAATAATCAAAGAAAACCGAGATCACACATACCATATGAAAGTTGCATGCAAGCATGCGACACAACAAATCCGTATCTGCCATAAAATTACTACACAAGCTGGCATACAAGCCAAGAAACCCACGATCCTCTTTATCACAGGGAATCCTGTATGGGTCTTGTTTTATGATTGGACTAGTACGATCTGGGATTTTGTGCACATGTTTCATGTGTTTTGGGCCCGTAAGATTAGTTTGTATTTCTCTTCCTTTCTGAGGTGGTGAAGAGATGGCGCACCATGTTGCAGATCATTTTATACACCTGTTCTACGTCGTACCTCCTGTCTGACGTTACCGTGTACGGTTCTATGCGTCTTCACATACTCTGACCGGTTTCGGAGGTCGTCGCATGTTGTATGTGCAGGTGTGCATACTGTAACGGCGTTACGATCCTACTTCCAACATGTGATAATGAAAACATCCTGTGGTGTCAGTACTGGGATCGTTTCTACGTGTAGCGTTGAGTTGCACGGCATGTCTTACAACTTACCGTGTTGACACCTGTAGACTTTGCCCAGGGAATGGTATGAGAGGTTCAGTAAATGATCAAGCACAGATGGTTTCTGGTAAAACCACAACGGATGATTATCTGAAGAGATCTTCGTTTTCAGGACGTACAATCTTCCTTATACTGCTGTCCTTAAAATCAAATGAATACCCACGGATGATCACAAATGGACAGTTGGC
Source organism: Candidatus Nitrosopumilus sp. (assembly GCA_007571135.1). Taxonomy (GTDB): domain Archaea; phylum Thermoproteota; class Nitrososphaeria; order Nitrososphaerales; family Nitrosopumilaceae; genus Nitrosopumilus. The sequence continues at coordinate 2,532 of RKRY01000158.1, forward strand.
AGTTTTCTCCATCATCAATTCCGCAGCAGCGCACAATTCATCAGAAACAGCTATTTTCGTTACTCGAAGAATTTTTTTAAAAGAATCCAAAGTCCCCTCATAATCTAAAAGTGGATCTAGGCCGGATATTCCAATTGCACAGTTTGTCTGACCTATCCTAAACGGTCTCCCAAACGTATCAGAAATCAGAACCGCGACATTTTTCCGAATTGATTCTTTGATTGTATTTCGCATATTTTGTGCAGATGCATCTGAATCAGTTGGAAGCAATGTGGCATACCCTTCTTTTATGTTACTTTCATCAACTCCCGCATTTGCACAAACAAAACCATGATTGGTCTCTACAATGATTATTCCATTATTCATACGAATGATTCGTTTTGTTTCAGATAAAATCAGTTCAACGATTCTAGGATCTTTTTTGTATTGCGATGCGATTCCCTCTGCTAACAAAGACGGCTTTACGGAAGATAGGGAGATCTTCTGTCCTTCATTTTTTGAGATTATCTTCTGAGCTACTACAACAATGTCCCCCTCCTCAAGAGACATGGCGTCTAAAAGCAAGTCAGACAAATTATCTGAAGAATCTATCTCTTTTTCAATATGGACTGGAATAATCTGCAATAACGACCATGGAACACATGCTCTAAAAATTGTTTATGCAGAAGTTGTGGTTTCTAATTTTAATTGGTAATGTTTGTTGATAATGTCAAGTATTTTTGAGAGGTCCTTTTCTTCTAATGTGGCAGTTGCCAAATCTTTTACCAAGTCCTGTGCCCTGTAGGCAATGCCTAACCCGCAGATGTCAAACAGTTTTATGTCGTTTGCACCGTCGACTACACAAACAATGTCTTCCCTGCGTTCTCCCAATTCTGCAATTTTGGCTTTGGCGGATTTTGATTTGTCAGAATCTACATTGATTTTAACACCGTTTAATTTCCCATCCTTGAACAATAGCTCATTACAGTATACCCAGTCCAAGCCTAGTTCCTTTTGTAATCTGTCCATCATCAAAGTAAACCCTCCGGAAATAGCCATCAGTTTCCAGCCGGCAGCTTTTAGAACCCTGCATGCCTCTTTCGCACCGGTCATAATCGGCAACCCGTCAGAAACTTCTTTGCATGTTTTTTCATCTAGTCCTTTTAATGCGGCAACTCTGGTTCGGAGCCCTTCTTCCCATTTGATCTTTCCCTGAATTCCCTGTTTTGTAATTTCCCAAATTTCATCTTCTTTGTTGAGTTTTTCGGCAAGAATGGGAAGGTATTCTTCATCGTACAAAACACCTTCAACATCAAAAATTATTAGCAAATGATTTCTGATTTGCAAAAAAATACTAATTATATTAAAGTTGGGAGACAGTTGGAACTTTGAAAATCATCTGTTTTTGACCATTTTCTTGATCCACTTGATCATCTGATCAATGATGGGTCATAGAAATCATCATACAAAACAAAGAGATCACACTTACCTTGTAGCAGTCATATACCGGCATAATGGGCTGTCCAAACCGGGCCTAGATACACCTTTTGACCCTGAAGAGAATTGCCGCACAAGAAAAAGGCATAATGGGCTGTCCAAACCGGGTCTAAGTACACCATGAAGTCCCAATTTCCAGTTGTGCTTTTTCATGGCATGCGGTGTCTTATCGCCGTTCCAAGGGACCATGTCGGGGCAGTCCGGCACAAAACAAAAGAAGTACATGCACCAGCACATACCTGCGGTGGACCGATACCCTGACAGTCACTAGATGACGTTAGAATCTGGTCCGTCTGTAGCACAGGACCGGTGCAAACAGATTCACTGTCTGCGTTAGCATCGACCTGGCGCGTACAGGATTGCATGTCCTCCTCTTTATTGACAAGAAGATTGATTCTGCCCGATTACGCTTTCCGTTACCTGCATGAATCCTGCATTCTTGCTACAGTATCGCCCGCGCATTCTTTTGATTGCAAATAATCCCCGTCACATGCTGTTCTTCCAGGCCTGATCACCGTCACTTCCGACATTGACGATCGCATCACAGTTGGCATCTGCATAATATGCCGGGTCGAGAATCATCGCCCCGCATCCGTCCGGCACCTTGCAAGCATCCTGCGGAATACGGGCAAATCATGGGCTACAGAACGGGTCACCTTAAAGGCTCGCATGAGGCTGCCTGCTGCCGATACTCGATGCATCTTTACAAAGTCACACCGGGGTGTGTCACCGTACATGCGTTATTCAACGATGCGTAGTGACTTGGTCTAAAGTTGGAACACAATGAATAGTATTCTCTAGCCAAGTAGTCTGTCAAGATGTTCCAACATGTAACCTAGACACTACGTACCTGTCCAATACAAACCCGGTCAAGTCACCGTGCAAATCCGATGTGACATCCCTTCTTTTGACCGTGGAGAAGAGCATGTTGTACACGAATTCTGTACCCTTTTTGGCCACCACGCCTGCAAGCGCATGTGGGTAGATTTTGAGATGCACATACGTAAGGCACAGCGTAGCCTTCAAATGTCTGTGTGTTGTGATGTGTACTGCAATCGTAATCGGTCAAGTCAGGTTTGATAACTTCAACTAATTATGCAAAATCTAGCAAGTTATTGAAAAATATAGAATATACAAGCTATGAACTCTCATTTTTTACAAATTCTTTCATGTGACTTAACCGATTACCATATCCCTAGGTTTGGCTGGAATGATCCGAACAACCTCCTGATTCTAGAATCTTTCTTACTTTTTTAGCAAAATCTGGCTTTTCGGATTGTTCTAGTAAAAACTTCAAATCTTCATGACTGTCCACATCCAACATTATCCTTTTAACGAAAACCATTGCGACATTGAACGTCTTTTCTTTTGCAGCGTTCATGTGAATTTTATAACTGTCCTCATCATAATGAGTTTTTATCAGGTCCACTGGCATTCTGACTAACGCGTTAGTCCCGTCAAATCTTCTTGAAGGAACGACTATTACAAAATTTGGATGCATCTTGTGATTTAACATAAAATCAATATCCTGCGTTTTGATGTATGGTATGTCTTGTGGGAGAACGATTGAGGCATGAAAATCGTTTTCTAAGAGATGCATGTCTGCCAGCGCAACTGCACTGTTTACACCTTCTTCATTTTTGTCGATTATAATCTCCGCATTGTATTTTTTTCCAATTCTGATTGCCTTTTTTTCTTTTGTCACTATTAGTATTTTTTCGATTTTTGATGAATTTGAGATCGTACGAACAATCTCATCTAGCATACTTTCACATAATTCTTCCTTTTTGTCCGTAGGCAAGTCTAACCGTGACTTGGCACTTGAAAAAGTCTTTACAGGGATGATTACAGCTGTCTTCAAGTTATGTGCGTACTTGTTTTAAAATGAAACTCGCTAAAGCGTCTTCAGCTAATTTGTTTTTCATAGTGATTTTAGTTTCAAATACTTGCATATCTAAACTCTGAATTTTTCTAACCAGCATCCTGTCTTTTGTATCAACAACGACGTTGGAGCACACATCTGAATACATTTTTGCTAATCCATATGCATTTGATTCAATCCCTGCAGCCCGCATGTATTTGTCCGCTGGACCAATAATGGACTTGTCTCCAATTAACGGACTGACTGCAACAACTTTTTTCTTTATTTTTGATAATTCTTTTCTAATACCCTTGATTCGCAGCATTGGGCCAATTGAAGTCAACGGATTTCCAGGGGCCAGAATTACTATGTCTGCATCATGAATTGCATTTACAGCTTCGGGATTTGGACGCGCTTTATCCGCCCCTATGTACTGAATTCCTTCTACGGGATCTTTTCCCCTGTGCTTTACCCAATACTCTTGCAAGTGTAATTCTCCTTTGTTGGTAGTAATTCTAGTTTCAATACTGTTATCGGTAACCGGAATGACGTTTGCACCTACTGCAAATTTTTCACACATCCATTTTGTAATGTCGCTGAGATTCCTTCCGTTTTTTAACATGTTAGTTCTAATCAAATGTGTGGCCACATCTCTATCTCCTACTCGAAACCAAGTCTCCTCTCCAAATATTTCCATTTGACGTAAAAAGTTAAAAGTATCTTTTTTGATTCCCCATCCACGTTCTTGATCAAGTAAATCTGCTAGTCCGTATATGACAGTGTCAATATCAGGACATACGTACAGGCCATAAAGCCAATAATTGTCTCCTACATTACTAATTACATTGACTTTGGATCCTTGTGAAACCAACCCTCTGACGAGCTTGACTGAACCTGTTCCTCCTGCTAATACTGTAATCATGCCATTTTCTTCTAAAACTGCAAAGTCTACCTGTATTATTCCTTATTATTTTTTCAAAAATGCGATACTTTTCAAAAATTACAGAAACTAGCTACGGAACTGGCATCAAATCACCTGGCCCAAAATGGATATGGGTGACTTGGATGGCACAATTCTCATTAATGTGGTACGTAGTGACTTGGTCTAAAATTGGAACACAATGAATAGTATTCTCTAGCCAAGTAGTCTGTCAAGATGTTCCAACATGTAACCTAGACACTACGATCCAGTCTTTTATTGAAGAAAAGGCGGACTCGACTATTTTGGCAGTAATTCTTGACAGCGTAACCGGTTAAGTCGCATGAAAGAATTTGTAAAAAATGAGAGTTCATAGCTTGCATATTCTATATTTTTCAATAACTTGCTAGATTTTGCATAATTAGTTGAAGTTATCAAAGCTGACTTAACCGATTACCCTAGGACAGTGCAAAATTTCTCAACAAGGACAAAATATTCACACCGAAAAAGCCAAAGATCATGAGAGTTTATGGTACGTGTGGTACACACTAGCATGTTGCATAACCTGCCTAAATTAGGATAATCTTGGCCAAAGATGGCTTTGAAAAGCAAGTTGTGCAACATACTATTAGGTACCTCTGGGAAGACTGACAGGCTCGAAAACTTTTATCGACCAATTAATAGGATAAGTTTATTACTCATACATAATGGATTTTACTCGTGTCTGGGACCATCCTGTTAGCGGTTTTACTTGTGGGACTCGTTGTTGTAAGCACCAACACACCTGCGTGGGCAGCTCAATTGGAGGCTAGAATTGATCCAAATAACAAGGAATCCCCATTTAAGATGAGTTATCTGACTACCGTCTTCATTGATTATCCAAATGGTGGAGGGTTGTCTGATAATCTTAAAGGAAAAAATTGGACAGTCTCTGGAACTGCTGATTCTTCAAATCTGGAAGTTCAGGATTTGATTAACCGCCTTAATGATAGAATTGTTTCTAATGGGAGTCAGGCAAAAATCAAGAATATTGCTGTAGATTATGAATTTTATCTTAGTGCAAAAGATAGCACTACATCGATCGATTATAGAGTTATTCTTGAAGGAAATCTGACTGACTATGTGATCACTAGGGATTCTCAGAGATCTCTAGTCGATTTGGGCTGGAGAGGTCTGTCTGTTGATGATGAGGTAAATATTGATGGTGTTGAAATCAACATTCTAATCAATCTTCTAAGAGACCAAGAACCTGAAGTGTATGGATACTTTGTTGGTACCGACGTCGAAGATCTTTTGAACAGGCCTTTAATTGACGCTGATTTTATCTTAGAACAACCAATGACCAACTGGCACTTTTTGTTTGACCCGACGGGAATCAATGTAGATGCTGGAGGTTATGGTCTTAACCAAGAAATTGCTGGATTTGTAGTCTCTAGTTGGACCATGGGTGAAAGTAGTATTAGGGAGGGACGCCAAGTTGAGAGGGTTTCTGAAGTGACAATAATGGCAGATCAACCTTACACTGTGAGGAATTTCCAATATGTTGACCTAGGAAACTTGCACATAATTGGATTTGGCGCTTTGGATATCTTAGACGGTGTTGAAATTGCCGGTATTACTCCGACTCCTCCGCAAGGTTACTCTACAACTTCGACTGGCGACTTTCCAATATTCATTATTTATGGAATGGCTGGTTTAGCAGCTGTTGCCGGTATTGCATTCTTCTTTGTAAGTAACCGTTCTCTTAAAAATGAAAAACAAGGGCAACAAGGTATCGATCCAAGTAGGCTTGTTGGTTACCAAACAAGCGCATCCTCTGGCGGATATCAAACTAACAGAGGCGAGGCACAACTAATAGATGAGTCTGATTATCAACAAACTAGAAATGTCTATGATAATGACAATAATAATGGTGATTCTTCTGACTCCTCTCCACCTCCACAGAGAACTGCCATGACAGCCCAAGATGAAGCAGCATGTGGATGCGCAACATCTGTTGATATGGGTGTTGAATGCGACTGTGTGATGCAAGATTCTTGTCTGTGTGATGCAAACTGTCCATGTAGCGCAGGCATCTGCAAAGAAAATGCCCGTGAAATGAGTTAAATTTTAGCACCGACTCATCTCAAAAACCCACAATGCATAAGATGATGCGATATCGATCGATCCAAGATCCCTCGTATTTCCTTTATGTCATTCATCGTTAGCTCATACAAAGTCATTATGTAATCAGTCAAGTCGAATGAAAGAATTTGTAAAAAATGGAAGTTCACATCTTGCATACTGCATGTTTTTCAATAATTTGATAAATCTTGCATATTTAGTTGAAATTGTCAAAGCTGACTTAACCGATTACGTTGAGGTTATCAAAATTGACTTACCGATTATATCATTATTGTCATACCAACTCTATCCTTCCGTAATGCGACTTTAAACTATGCCTCTCTATGTCAGTTTCTGATACAGGAGTATGGCACCACACTCTCTTCTGTATTATCGCCAATCTGTCCTGCCATGGCATTGCATCATAAGATCTGCCACACATTTGATGGCAAGACCTCGCTTACAGACCATAACATTGCAAGAATTATTCTCTTTCATCACAAAATCCTTCTCCATCTTGCATTATTTTTCATCCCATCACCTTTTAGTCATGAGAATGCACAGTATGCCGTGATCTATGTGTGCATCAATAAGCAATCATCAAACCTCTGTTAGTAACTGTGTGATGGACATGTGGAAGTTGTTGTGACGAATCTAGGCAAAACAAGAATATATTGAAATCAAAAACGGGTTTAATATGGATAAAGTCCAACAAACGTTTGACAAGTGGGCTCAAAACGGAAGGGCAGAATTAATGGAAATCGAACATGGAAAAAACGTTTCAAAGTTTTTAGATTCAATTTCATTTGAAAAACCATTTTCATTTTTAGACGTGGGTTGTGGAAATGGATGGGTTGTGAGAAGGATAAGCAAGATGGAAAATTGCAAGAAAGCGATGGGAATAGACAAGAGTAAGGAGATGATCATTCAAGCAAAAAGGAAAACTTCACACAAAAAACAGAGTTTTGTCCATGCTGACATTGAATTTTGGAAATACAATGGCAAGTTTGACTATATTTTTTCCATGGAATCACTATACTATGCAAATTCTCTAAGCCTGACTTTGGGAAAAATTTTCAAATTGTTAAAACCGGGAGGACAATTCTTTTGTGGAACTGATTTTTATTCAGATAACAAAACTACGACCCGATGGACAAGGGTTATGAAAATTCATATGCACCTTCATTCAAAGAAGGAATGGAAAAATTTTTTTAACGAATCTGGATTTGACGTGACAGCAAGACACGTTAAGGATCTGAAGAGCAAGAAAAAATGGAAAAGAGATTGGGGAACACTGTTCCTTACAGGTACAAAACCGTCAGCCAATTGTAGGGACGTCGGGTCGTGCTAATTTTGCAAGCCGGGCAAAGAATTACTTGGACTCTGACGATCAGCAAGTATGTCGGCGACAAGATTGATAGTAGAACGATACAGACACATACCGTTTGCAACAAATGATCGTTTATTTTGCGATCCTTATCTTGCATGTATGCTGCCGCTCATAATAATTTCGGCAAAAATCCCAACCCATACATTCTTAGATCCCAACATGTTACAGCAGAACGGTACAACAAGATCACACGTTCCTGCTCCAGGCCCGCAAAACCGAAAAGAATCCAACCGCAAGGGAGAGAATCCTCGCAGTATCGTTACACCTGAACCGGAACATGCCGGTAGTCGACATGGCAGAGACGATGGGATGTGACCGTCAATCCATATACAACCGGATTGCGCGATACGGGGAACATGGCATTGGGTGCCTGGCAGACAGGCCGCGCCCCAGAAGGCCGCCCAAAATAAAACCCGACAGGATCAGGGCACTGATCGCAGAGACGGCCGGCATCACGACCTCAAAACAGCTCATCTCGACGATCAGAAAAA
>RKRY01000131.1 GCA_007571135.1 Candidatus Nitrosopumilus sp.
GAATGGATCCCATTGATACTCTTACCCTCCTTCGCTCAAAACAGCAAAAGGGTGAAAAATGGACTGGAATTGACGTTATGAAAGGAAAGATTGCCAACATGAAATCCAGTGACATTATCGAGCCGTTGACAGTCAAACTCCAAATTGTTTCTGCATCTGCAGAAGCTGCATGCATGATTCTAAGAATTGATGATGTCATTGCCACCCAGAAATCTGCAGGAGGCCCCCCTCCGGGTGCTGAGGGCGGAGGCATGCCACCAGGAATGGGCGGAGGCATGCCACCAGGAATGGGCGGAGGCATGCCACCAGGAATGCCTGACATGGGCGGCATGATGTGATCCCACTTGAAATTTCTCAAAAGTTTATTTGATCACTACGTTAACGACTCGTATTGAACAAGACATCATCAAAAACCCTAACCAGTTTCAAGTATGCATACCTTCTCGTATTTTTTGCGTTCCTGACAGGACTTTTTCACCCATTAATCACAGGGATCAGGCTTGACAATGTGTTTATCGGGGTTATTGTTCTGTTCATAGGTCTGGCTGGAGCAGTTTTGTTATACAAAACTGCAACCTCGGAACCAAAAAGGCTAATTTTCATTGGAGGCGGATTTGCTCTAATTGCAATCTCACTGTTCTTTATCCTCCAATTTACCGGAAGAGCCTAGACATCAAAGTACAGGTAAAATTCGTGAGGGTGCGGCCTTATTGAAATCTCGCGTTGGTCCCTTCTCTCCAATTCAATGATCTTGTCAATTACATCGTTTGTGTAAATTGGATTCAAGAACTTTCGGTCACTCTCCAACTCGTCTAGTGCTTCTCCGAGGCTCTTTGGCAGCACTCCAATCCCCCTTTTAGCTCTGTCGGATCTTGTCATCTTGAATATGTCATCACGTACTTGTTCGCCGGGTTCCATCTTCTTCTTGACTCCGTCCATGCCTGCGGCAGTAACGGCTGCAAATACAAGATACGGATTTGATGAGGGATCGGGCGCTCTAAACTCTAGTCTTTTTAGATGGGCATAATTCTTTCCTTTTAGGTGTTTTGGGACTCTGACAATGGCTGATCGATTTCCTGAACTCCATGCAATGTATGCTGGAGCTTCGTATCCCGGAACTAGCCTGTGGTAAGAGTTTGTAGTCGGATTGCAAATAGCTGAAAGGGCTTTTGCGTGGTTTACAATTCCCCCACAAAAGTATCTGCCAATCTGACTCAACTCAATCTCATCGTCAGGATCATAGAACGCGTTTTCTTTTCCTTTCCACAAACTTACATTTACGTGCATGCCAGAACCAGAGTCCATGGCAATCGGTTTTGGCATCATTGTTGCCACCTTGCCATATTTTTGAGCGACATTTCTGATGACATACTTGTATGACTGTGCCGCATCGGCAGCGTTGGTCAGAAGATCATATTTGATATCGATTTCACATTGTCCGGCAGTTGCAACCTCGTGATGATGATTGTCACATAAAATTCCGAAATTCCTGTTTAGGATATTTACACATTCGTTTCTATAAGGCGTTAGCGTGTCTGATGGAGTACTCGGATAGTATCCTTCTTGTAGCCCCATTGGATATCCGTCACCCTCCTGACTCCAAGGAGCTTCTTTAGATTCAATTGAGTATGACTGTCCTTTGTATGGAGTCAGTACATCCCAGTGAACTTTGTCAAATACAAAAAATTCTACTTCAGGACCCCATGTGCTATGATCAAATCCCTGAGTCTTGATGTATTCTTCAGCTTTTTGGGAGATTCCCCTAGGATCCCTTGATAGCCTCCCCCTGTCTTCTCCCCAATAGACATCGCAGAGTAGTCTGGCAGTCTTGTTTTCTGTCATCCATGGAATTATTGCAAATGTGTTTGGATCAGGCTTTAAAAGCAGATCCGAATCGTCAATACTAGTAAAACCAACAATCGATGAACCGTCAAGTTTTGGAAGACCGTCACGCATTTGCTCGGGGGTAAATGTGTCTGCCGAAATTGTAGTATGATGAAAATGACCTGTCAAGCCTGTAAACTGAAGATCGATAAATTGAATGCCCTCGTGGTGAATTCTGGAGAAGACCTCGTCAGGTGAATACGTTACTTGGATTGCTTTACCGTGACTTACTTTATATGGCAATTTTATACTTCAATCAAACACAAATACATCCAGCATTTAAGGATTAGGTAGGAAATGTCCGAATTAAACCAGATAGATATCAACTCTTTACATTATGCTGTTTTGCGAGAGACAGAAAACGACTCCATTTTAGAAACAGATCCCGGTTTTTACAGGGATCTCTCAGAATTCATTGGTAATTTACGAAAGCAGGAATTTGATGGAGTTGAAAGCAAAATCAAAGATACCATGATTGAAATGGCAACTGAGCTTGCCTCCCTCCTTCTCCGAACTCGATTGGAGAAAGTCACCAAATCTTCAGATGCCCAATTCGACAATCTTCTTGATGAAGAAAAATTCATTCTGGATTCACAGGAAGAGCAATCTGAAAGAACTGAAATGATTCTTTCAGCAACCATCAACGGAAAATCAAAACTCTTAGAATCACTAGCTCAGAACCACAAAACGAAGAAAGTCGTCATCAGATTTCTTCAAGGGGTTGATGAGCTAGTTGGAGCCGATCTTGAAAAATATGGTCCCTTTAAAACCGAGGACATTGCAACTGTCCCCTACGAGAATGCTCAGGCACTGATCTCAAAAAATATGGCAACTAAGATACGCTGGGAAGATTAGATAGAAATTATGCTTGAAATATTCTGATTACATGTCACATACAGGCGTTGATGTTATTGATTTTTTGTTTTACACAATATATCCTGTAATTGGAATTTTCATAGTGGAAGGAGTTAGCAGAATTGCAAAACTCCCCAAGTGGATAAAATTATGGATCCAAGCAGCAGTCTCTGTAGGATTTGGAATTTACTATTGGTTTATTCTTCCAGCCCCAGAAAATTTTCCGCTAACAGCCATGGTAATGTTTGCACTTGCAGTAGCCCTAATCTATCAGGGAAGACGTGCAAAAATTTCTCCTGATAAGAGTCCCTACTAAAATCTGCCAAAAATTCTTCGAAGAATATTTGGTCTGTCCCTGCCCCCATCGCGGATCACTCTCCTATCTCCAAATCGCTTTGCTCTGATTTGACTGAGTTTTACGCATCTGTGTTCCTCAGGAAGCCTGTGTTCTGGACAGAATGGATCTTTGCAGTAGCTGCACTGAAATGGCATGTCCGTTAGATCCCCGCAGTAAGCACATTTTTCATCTCGCACAGCATGATCTGGAATTTTCCTTTTAATAAAGTTGCCAACGATCTATCTTTTTACAACTTGTTTTTCAAAGCCATTTTTGGTCAAGATTATCCTAATTGGGACCGGGGTTGAAACAAACGGTAACATGATCCACAATCTCTGCTTTGCTGACTAAACGTTTTTACGATGTTGAGATTAACTATGGTTTAGTAAAATTGATCAAAGACAAAGTCGCAATAGTTACTGGTGCAAGCAGCGGAATAGGTTACGCAACAGCCATAGCCCTATCCAAGGCAGGCGCCAAAGTTGCAATCGGCGCTAGAAGAGTAGACAGACTACAAGATCTAGCAGACAAAATTACTGACAATGACAAAGTATTTTATCAAAAATTAGACGTTACCCAAAGATCAGAATGTGATGATTTTGCAAAAGCCGTTCTAGACAAATGGGGTTCTATTGATATTCTTGTAAACAATGCAGGCTTGATGCCTTTAAGCTTCATTAAAAATCTCAAGGTCGACGAATGGGATAGAATGGTTGATGTCAACATAAAGGGGGTCATGTATTGTACAGGCGCCGTAATCACCCACATGAAAGAGAAAGGATCCGGACATATCGTTAATCTGTCGTCTGTTGCCGGCAGAATCGTCTTTCCTGCAGGCGCAGTATACTGCGCAACCAAACATGCCGTATCCGCATTTAGTGAGGGACTAAGACAAGAGTTCAGTGCACGCTCTAACATCCGGGTGACTAGCATCGAGCCGGGTGTTGTAGACACAGAACTTAACGACACAATTACAGATGAATCCTTAAAGGGATTTGTTGAAAATGCAAAGAAGATGAAGGCCTTACATGCTGAAGATATAGCAGGCGCAATTCTCTATGCAGTAGAAGCTCCGCACCATGTCAATGTCAATGAGGTTTTGATTAGACCTACAACTCAGGAACGATAAGCAGGCAGAAATTCCCCACGTTGTAATTTTGGGCGGAGGCCTTGCGGACTTCTAGCAGCTATATGACAAGAAGCAAAAGTTCATGAGGTCAAGTCCAATCATAGGAACAAACCATGGGAAAACATCTCACGAATTTATGATCTTTGCTATACTAAGATTGGAAATTCGTTATTCTCAAACCAAGTAAAAGTCGCGCCAGTCGATAAAAAAGACCGGTTTATGGCCGGATTTGCAAAACTGGGCCCCAATGAAAGCAAAATGCTTGAGTTCTGTCGTGTCCTTAGGAGGACTGGAAAAAAGGATCAGCATCATCAAAGAAGAGATTATGCCGACTGACTCGGAAAATAAGAATGTAAAAACCTCGGCACAAACGTTCTCATGATTATCTGTTGGTACCGCTAGGAGCCGCATCGGCACCACAAAAAATTTCTGGATTGACAGAACACGGTTTTAATCTGTATGATCACAATCAGCTCTTAGAAATTCGTAACAGATTGGAAAATATCGAATCCGGCAAGATCGCAATTGCAATAATGGAAATGTCATACAAGTGTCCTCCAGCCCTGTTTGAGACAAGCCTGCTGATAGACTCTTGCTTAGAAAAACGGAAAAACGTGATTCAGTCGAGATTGTGTTTTGGGTGGAAAATCCTGTCCTGATGGCAAAATTGCAGTGACCCATCATTTCTAGGCAGGGTTATGCAACGGATTATTGAAGATGACAGGCTTGCAAATAAGGGACCTGCGACCGGCCCTACAGAATCTACCCATGAAACCCCCCAAAGAAGTATGAATTTGAAAAAGAGAGAATGACAAAGTGACTGGACTAGTCGGGTTTTTCTTTTGTTGTCAAGTGCTCTAAAATTGCTTTTACTTCAATTCCTAAATCATAGACATCCTTAGACAAATTCAGCCTTTCTTGAAGCCTGCTTTTTGCATCTGCATCTTCAAGCTCAATTCTTCTCTTTTCAACGCAATCTATGTGATCCAAGCCTGTTGCAGAGATCCTATGACAGATGTTACAAATCTTCATACCTAATAGGAATACGACGATTTAATAATTTCAACTTATGTCTATGTCACAGGGATTGTCGTCTAGCTTGGCATGATACTAGTCTGGGGGACTAGTGGTCGCAGGTTCAAATCCTGCCAATCCCACTATAGTTTCAGAACCTTTAACAAACTTTTAAAACTCTCTCTGGTTCTCTCTTTCTTGTAATCTCTCAATGCCTCGATTATGTCTGCCTTTGAAGGATTTTTGTAAATTTTTTGAACGTTTTTTGCAATTCCAGAACCGATATAGATCGCCTGAGTAGTTGAAGTAACATTTGACGGCCTGCGCTCTGTACTTGAACTCTCAAAATCAATTAATGACGTTTTGGAGCTTCCAACAATAACATGCCTTGAAATATCACTCAACTCCCCATGATCAAAATTTAGCATGTCTAATTTGTGACAATCTTCTAGTACCTCCCTGATGGTAGTCTTTAGCTTCCTAGAGCTGCCAGTGCCTGACAACTGCTTGACCCATTTGCTAATTTTTATCCCGTCCAGATACTCCATTACAAGAAAATTTCTGCTCGAGTCGATCATTTTTGGACCTACACCTACAGTATTTACCAACTCCAAAAGCCTGGACTCCCTCTTCATTTCGTCTCTTTGCGAATCCATCCTCCTAATCTTTAGGGCGACCCGAACGCTTCCCCTTTTTGCAAGCACTACGACCCCGACATGCCCCTTGCCAAGAATTGCAACCTTGCCAATTGCAGTGGAACCTACTAACGCAATTGATCTTATTTTCAGTTTCTCTAATTCTGAAATTCTGGACTTTAGTTGACGGGAAGTAGCTTTTGGATATCCTAGAATCTCTGAGTATGGCCCACTGGCAAATTTCTTAATTGAAATAAAGGATTGCACCATCAGTTGAGATCATTTCATTGATCGCCTCTTTAATTGATTTGCCAAGATTCTTGTTGCCCTTAAAGATCCTAAATCCGCGCTTAAGATCCCCCTGAAGACCCTTTGGCACCCCTGCCTGAAGATTATTTTTCAAGAGATCTGCCAAAAATTTTTCCGCACTGGTAAACTTTCTCTTTTCTAACGAAACTATCTTTCTGTCCTTTCCAACCCACATCAGCTCAGTGCTTGACAGGTTCTTTGTAATAAAGTCCTTTGAGCTGTCCCTCCTAAAGAACTCGGGTCCTCTCTTCTGATATGTCTTTGAAATCTTGGTCTCTTCTAGCAAGAAAAACAGGTAGGCATCGGCCTTTTGATCGGCAAATGAACCGCTTCTTATCACCTGAAATCCTCCCAATCCTAACTGCGTAGAGAGTGTGGCACTTGCTCGCTTAATCTGTCCCCAAATCATGTCGGAACTTCTTTCCCTGTATGCAAATTTTACTATTAGAACATTGTTCCAGTGCTTCTTTGCAGTCGCAGGCTTTCTGTTTTTGAAAAATCTTAATGACGGTCTTTCTTGGAAGGCGCGTGCAATCATTACAAACTTTCCAATATTCTCTTCAGAAACTGCAGCAGCTAGGTTTCTATTGCTGTCAATAGGATCTATTATTACAATCGGAGTGTCAAACTTTTTTGTAGTCTCTCCAATTACTTGGTTTTCTTTGATCTCTGAGATCTGCCTGATCACGTTTTCAAATGTTTTATAATTTAAGATCAAAACTTCAGAAACATATCCGCTAAATCCCTGTTTTGCAATCTCAGCACCGTAGATTCCGTTTGATTTCAAAAATTCCTTTAGAATCCTTACCTCGTTTTGCATTTCCAAGGTCAGAGACCTCTTCATAAATCTTGTATGAAATGACGACCTGTCTGCCGCACTTTTCCACTCTCCAATCTTGGCATCATAGAGCGGAACCACGTTAATTTTCGTATCTTTGATCTCAGCCTCTACATATGGATGCTCGGAGTACCTTACGTATGGGGAATACTCCTTTAACGCTTCAAAGCCAATGCTCCTTGAAATCTCCTTGAATCTATCTTCTGGCGTAGATCTCTTGAATTTAATAAAAATGTCAATGTCGGCATCTTTTGAAAGCCATGTGCCCTTTGCATATGAGCCGCCATACTCTACTCCCAAGACTTCTGGAAATTTTTTAATTTCGTCTTCAACAAGTTTGAAAGCAATTGTAGCAATAAGGTCCTTGGATTTTATCATAGATTTTGATGGAACTATGGCCTTGCTAACCTGCAACGTAATCTTCTTCAAACTGCTTTGACCTCCAACAAATCTGAATAGATCGGCCCACTTGGCGTTAACTCGCTATTTTTTAATTTGATTCCAGTAACTGTCAGTTCTCCAAAATCCATGGCTTTCTTCTCTTCCAATTCCTTCATTATGTCCACGATCTTCTTTTTAATTCTAAAGACTGTCAAATGCGGCTTAAATGGCCTGCCTGACGAAAAACCTAGAAGCTTTAGCGCATCTTCTACTCTTTTAGCCAGGTCGGTCATTAGATTCCCGCCTAATTCATCGGTTCCAATCCAAACTACCCTGGGGGATTTGGACTTTGGAAAAATTCCCGTCCCCCTCAGGGTTACCTCAAATCTGGAAAATTCGATTGCCTTTAGTGCGGCAACCACCCTTTGAAGCATCTCTTCGGAAATCTCTCCTAAAAATTCTAGTGTAAAGTGAAAATTTTCTGATTCTACAGCTTTTGCGTCAATGTCCAATTCTGATTGAAATTTTTTAATTGAATCTATGACTTGCTGATTAGTAATCTCTATGGCAACAAAAGCTCGCATACTGATCCATTGAAGCATGTTTATAATAATTTCCGGGTAGCTTCTTAGGCCAGCTTACTTTGTGTAATGTATTGGCAAAACTAATTGTATGCCTGACTGGAATGCCGGGAGCAGGCAAATCGACTGTTGCTGACGGATTAAAACCAAAGGGCTATAAAGTTATCAATATGGGAGATGCAGTTAGAGAAGAAGCAAGGCGTAGAGCCTTGGAACCATCCCGTCCCAACCTTGGGAAGTTAATGTTGGAACTTAGAGAAAAAAATGGACCTGGGGCAATTGCTGAATTAATTAAGGGCCAAATTGAAAACTCTTCCTCAAATGTAATCCTGATTGACGGCATACGTTCTAATGATGAAATCGGGGTTCTGCGAAAATTTGGAGATGTGAAACTTTTGGCAATTCATGCATCCACTGATACAAGGTTTGATTTCTTACAAAAACGCGGACGTTTAGATGATCCTCAAACTAAAGAACATTTTGAAGAGCGGGATGACAGGGAATTGGGGGTGGGCATTAGTACTTCAATTGCGTTGTCTGATCATGCAATTACAAATATTGGCTTGACAAAGGACGAACTAATCTCCTCGGCATTCAAAATTATACAAGGCTGGATAGAATGAAAACCCCACAAATTCCTTGTAAAGTAGAATTTTTTTGTCCTGTCAATCCCAGTGAAGATCCAGATAAGATAATCCAAGCCATCTCTAACATTTTTCCAAACCCTGCAATCAGCAGCAAAAAATTTTCAATTTCAGCAACCTCCGAATCTCTTTTATCTTTGGAGAGAATCGTCGAATCCACCCGTTCAAGGCATTCTCAAAAAACTTACAGAAGGTATCTTCAGAGAAATTTAAACAATAATTCATCTTGGATCTATCTCAACAAACAGGCTGCATATGCCAAAAAAGTAGCCATCTGTGAAGAAGCAGAAGAGTCTCCATTGGGACCAATCAAAGTGATTATTGCTTCATCCCAAATTGATAGGATTATTGATTGGATTGCTCTTGGCCAAGAAAAGATTAGCTAAGAAAATTCAAGCAATCTTTAATATTTTTTTAGTCTCGGCCTAAAATCTACTTTCTTATGATATAAGACATGCTCATAAAATTAGGCATAATAGCAGGCATCATTATTCTGGGAGGGATGGTATTTTTAAACGAGATTTACACCTTCTTTCCTATGACTACTGCAACAGTATCTGATTCCATCAAAAACGACATGTCAAACATCGGTTCTAAGGCATCTGAGTCCGTCGAAAATAGGATTGGTGAGTCAGTTGATAAGATAGTTGATAAGATAGTTGATCAAACAACGGATTCTATTACAAGCGAAATTAGCAGAGCAGGAGACACAATCACAAACAAAATTAGCAAAGCCAAAGATTCCTCCCAAAAACTGATTACTGAACAAGTCTTCAATTTTGATCCTGTTGAACTAATCCATAATGTGTTTACGGGAGTTCCAATTCAAAAAGTCCCTTAGATCCAAACCCTCTGGATCCAACTTCCTGACTACAAAACAAAATACAGGCGGTCTTGCAACTCAGACAGTTCATTTAATCTCTATCTTCAAAAGATCTTTTGCTGTAATCACCGAATCATGCATCTGTGATGCTTCTTGCATATGGCCTGATTCGTCTCTATATCTTGCAGAAAAGTGCGTTAAAATAAGATTCTTTACGTTTGCGTTTTTTGCCAATGCCGCTGCCTGTCCTGCAGTTGAATGCCGCGTATCTGATGCCTTTTGTTTCTCTTCTTCTAAAAACGTTGAATCAAACACTAGGTAGTCACAGCCATTGAAAAAATCCTCCAGTTCTTTTGTAGGCATGGTATCTCCCGAAATTCCAATCTTTTTCCCAGGACGTGCTTCCCCCAATACCTGATCGGGCCTGATGACTTTTTCATTGACTGTGACTTCGCTGCCGTTTTGCAGCCTATTCCACAGCTCCCCCTTGGGAATGCCCAACTCTCTGGCCTTTTCAATGTTGAATCTGCCAGGTTTGTTCTTCTCTTCAAACCTATAGGAGTAAGCAGTGATGGAATGACTTGCATTTGAGGCATATATGGAATATTTTTTGCTTTCAAAAATTTTTCCTTCCTTTACCGTATTTATCAAAACCGGAAACGACAGACCAAAATTCAAGACCCTGATGTTTGATGCGATAAATTCTTCAATCCCGCTAGGCCCAAAAATCTCCAACGCCTCTGTCCTTTTCTGCATAGACATTGTCTGCAATAATCCCAAGATTCCCACACAGTGATCTCCATGTAAGTGAGTCACAAAAATCTTCATCTTTTTGTTCCAACCCAATCCAGATTTCATATACGAAATCTGTGCAGCTTCTCCTGCATCAAACATGACGATCTCTCCTTCTCTCTCTAGACAAATGCATGAGAGTCCTCTGTTTTCCGTTGGTTGCGCTGCCGAAGTTCCCAAAAACACTAGTTTCATTTTATTGACATTGTCCCCCTCAAGCTTTTATGCCTATGGGTTTTATGTCCTTGAGTCCTTCTTATTTCAGACTTTTTATCCTTGATTTTTCTTTGTCAAGAACAACATGCGACATTTTAATGCTCACCACGACACTTTGAAAAGGTTGTATGTTCTAAAATTCTTCCCGATCAGCTGATTGTAAAGCAGCTAAATTTGAAATTATCTTTGTGAACCGATCACGGCATCACCTGCTATTGCGCCAATGTCACCTGCTACCAACCCGTTGTCCTTTGGCCATCACAAAAACCTTGTGGCACTGCTAGCTGCTAGCTGCTACTGCATAACCTCCTCCTACACCCATGAC
>RKRY01000168.1 GCA_007571135.1 Candidatus Nitrosopumilus sp.
CTTGGTTTTTCACGGCATATCGGGAGGTGCCGTGGTCATGCCTTTCGATCAGTCTTTGTCGGCACAATGATAAGTGATTGTTAATCATAAACACTACGTGGCCGGCCTTCAGGCGCGGTACAGCGACCGGCAGTGGAGCTAAAAGAGCACATATGGACCCAAGACAGGTGGCTGGTTGACCGTCCGATGTTGTTTTGAGTAATTCCAAGTATTCAAACCATGCCGCCTAACTCCCCCTCGTTTCTGGAGTGCAGAAACCGGCAGATCTCAGGGTGCTAAAAAAGCTGTACGTATCACGTGCCGGGTTCTGGCAGGCGTGATTTTCAAACTGCACGTGAGTTTGACAGTGCAGGTGGTTCCAGCCCATCCCATACCGACAAGGCAGGTTATCTGCCGTATGAAGGAAAAATGATTTATCAGTTTGAACATAATTATCAAGAACCCAGATATTTTGCAAGTGGGCAGCAAGGAATAGACGCATTGATCAAAAAAGAGTTGAAACGGATAAAAAAATTAACAAAAAATCTGAGTCAAGAATAGATTGTGATAATACAGGCTATCTTGGCGCGATGTAACAACGCTACAGATAAGCGTATCCCGGTATCCACTATTCTGCCAAATAATGTTTTTTTGGTAATGCTTTGTCATGTGAAATCCAAATTATTTGAAGGAGAAAAATATTGAGAGTATATGTCTATCCATGAAATGGTTTTCTTGGGTGGTGTGTTGAATTCCTTTGTAACTGACTTTGTTTTACGTCATAAAGTAATCCATATGTCAGCATCCTTTTGATCAACGAATTACTGGTTCCAAGGTTTGACAAATCTAGCAAGTTACACAACAAGCCCCGTAAGATCTTGGTCTGAAACCGGACAACAGGACCAATGGCAATACTCCCAATGCAAACATGCCTACAGGCGGCGTTCTTGCAGACGAGTCTCGGCTTATTCTACGTACCGAAAATTACTGCAATCTGATTCTGTGAACTGTCGTCTTTTGTTTTTGTTTTTGTTTTTGTTTTTGTTTTTGTTTTTGTTTCTGTCAGCAGATCTTCCACTGTGCCCAAAAGATCCCTTAGTATTAGAGAGTCACAGGTTCTGTCATCTGTAACTGTTACCTAGACTATTGCCTTTGTGTCCTTGTTTACAAGCAGGTGCAGCTTGACAAACCCGTGCCTTGTCTTCCATTTGTGTCGTATCCGTTTATTACGATAGCATTACTCAAGGCAGTAAAATCCGCAATCACTGTCATGTATTTGTTAGATCACTACCGGTCGCCACATGTTGCCGATGTCAATATCCAGCTTTTGAGCCCGCCTAAATGTGGGCATGGTCTGAAACGTCATGCCCTGCAACATTCCCTCAATAATTCCGGATAGTTGCATGTATGGAATCTAAAGTGTGGTTCTTATTGATGCAGACAGCATGATCATGGCATCTGTATATCAAAACGATGCACCTTCTGAAGCGGTTAATCTAACTGTGATCGTCTTTTCATAGAGACAATTCCACTATTGTGTTTTATTGTATTGCTGGAGCGGTTAATCTAACTGTGATCGTCTTTCCATGCTGGATCATACCTGATGACTAGCCCTTTCCCCGTTTTGCGTACTTGCGATTGTCAGTGTCTGCCACAGAATGTTTTGTCCCTGTTGAGAAATTTTGAACGGTCTTGGACGTGTTATGCAATAAACTACCATGTCCGCAATCTTAAAATATATCGCTAGTGATATTACTGTGATGATTTCCGAATGGTTTCAAAGAGTAGGAAGCTCGGTTCCAAGAGGATTTTCAAGATACTTTATCTTAGAGTTGTTGAAGAAGAGATCTCATTCAGGAAAAGAGATCATCGATTATGCTGCAAAGCAGAGCAATGGAATTTGGAGACCGTCACCAGGACTGATCTATCCCCTGTTGGGCAGGTTACTTGATGAAGGATTGGTTGAGGAGGATGCAGGTGGAAAATATCGGCTAACCAAGAAAGGAAGAAAGACGGCAGAGGATGTTGACAGAGTAAGCGATATTGTAAGAAGACAGCTTGACGTCCTCTTTAGGCTGGGTAATGTGGGAAGATTTGTTGCAATGGATCTGATTGAAAGAATCTCTTCTATGGGGGCAGTCCTAAGTTCAAACATTAGCAATATGACCGAAGGTGAGACAAAAAAATACAGGGATTTCCTTGAATCAGAATTAAAGAAGATTCAGGAAAAAGGAGTAAAAACAAGGGGCAAGCAGATAAAGATCGACTAGGGCAATAGGAGATCCTCAGAGCCTCAAAATCATAAATAATTCAGTCAAGGAAAAGTACTATGAAAAGTTTCAAAAAGATGTTAAAGGCAAAAAAACCTCTGGTCATACCAGGAGTTTATGACGCCTTGGGGGCAAAAATCGCTCAAAGGGTGGGATTTGAGGCAATGTTTCAGACAGGGTACGGAACTTCGGCTACATTGTTCGGAATGCCAGACTATGGGTTTATTGGAGCAACTGAAACCGTAGATAATGCAAGGCGAATTTGTAAGGCAGTCACAGTTCCAGTAATTGTTGATTCAGATACCGGGTATGGAAACGCCCTTAGCGTTTGGAAATTAGTCAAAGAACTGGAGGCTGCAGGCGCATCTGGAATTTTCCTCGAGGATCAAAGGTGGCCAAAAAGATGCGGGCACATGCAAGGCAAGGAAGTAATCACACAAGAAGAGTATACTGAGAAATTATCAGCTGCAATCGATGCCAAGGAAAACAAGGATTTCGCCATTGTTGCAAGAACGGATGCACGAGCTACTGAAGGATTAGACGCAGCCATTGAGAGAGGAAGACAAAACAGGAAAACGGGAGCAGATGCAGTTTTTGTTGAAGCACCCAGATCGATTGAGGAGATGAAAAGGATTGGGAGGGAGATCAATGCCCCGCTTGTTGCAAATATGATCGAGGGAGGAGCAACCCCATTAAGTTCTGCAGAAACCTTGAACAGGATGGGTTTTAAAATAATCCTATACCCATTGTCAGTACTATATGCAAATACGTTTGCAACAATGAGCATACTGACTGAGCTGAAGAAATCCGGCACAACATCAAAATTCAGACAAAAAGTTGTAAACTTTGATCAGTTCAACGATCTTGTTGAGCTGTCAAAGTTCAGAAAAATGGAAAAAAGGTACGGCTTGCAAAAAAGGAATAAATAAAAAATTTCAAGTAAAGTGCAGCTATGCTGCGTTTCTCTTTACTTCAATTTCAATTGTTGAAACATTTCTGGTTCTACCGTCTTCTGACTCTAAAGATTCCGAGCCAATTCTGATATTTCCGATAGAGTAACCGGCATTTTCTGTTTTGCGTGCAATGATTTGAGCTACGTCTACAGCACGTCCGATGCTGAGTCCTCTAGCTTTGATGTTGACTGCTGGTAAGTTTGCCAATTGAATTAGTGTTGATGTGACATATGCCATCAGTGGTTTCTTACCAATGAATACGGTGTCTCTTGCTTCGGTTGACATGCAAAGTTTGGTATTTAAGGATAATTTAAAGCTAAGAGGATTTTTTCAAATCAATCAAAAAAATGGAAAATTTGAACTAATATTAACCAGAAAATATGATTTTATTTACAATTGGAAGACATTGCCAAAGTTTTAGAAAATGGAAGTAATAAAGAAAAAATCCAGATTTTGGAAAGATTGGAATCGGCAAGCGAGCCGGAAATTTTAGATAAAATTATCTCAAAATTAGACGATGATGACATCCAAGTTAGGGGAGAGGCGTTTAGTTCACTTGTGCTAAATAAAAACAAGATTTCAGACTCTTTGATAAGGAATTTAAAATCCACAAGTAAAAACATCAGAGGTTTTTCGTTACTTGTCTTGGCAAACAGAAATGAGGTAGATGCAGTTCCAGAAATCATCAAACTAGTCGAAGATGAGCGTTCTATGGTACGAACATGCGCAATAGGAGCTCTGAATTTTCTTAAAGCCAAAGACGCAGAGGGGATTTTCTTGAAATCAATAAACGATAAAAATCTGGAAGTCAGAAGATGTGCAGTCAAAGCAATCATAGACCTCAAAATTCCAATAAAAGAAGATCAGATTAATGAAATTGTCACAGAAAGTGACAAAGAGATTGAGAAACTAATTTTGCAGTTAAAAGATTAGTGGACCGGAAGGGATTTGAACCCTTGATCCGATGCATGCCATGCACCTATCCTACCAGGCTAGACGACCGGCCCATGATCAGAATGCTGATTGGTTAGGCTTAAAATTGGTTATTAACGTTTAGCGGTAACGCTGAAAATCCACTTTTAGATAACACAATATATTTAACCACCAGAATGGTTGTTGTGTCGTTATGGTGGTAGACAACAAGGCAACTGTCACATATGTGCAATTGCTAAAAGAGGATCTTGTAATTATTAGACTGGTTCCAAAAGAAGGCGGAGTTCCGGAATACAAGGCCGGACAGTTTATCACGTTAGGACTGCCAAATCCAAACGAGGGAGGAAAAATTGTCAGAAGGGCATACTCGATTGCGTCACATCCTGAAAATAAGGACTATATTGAACTGGTTATACGGTGGGTTAGGAAACCCCTTCCAGGCAGGTTAACCACACAGTTATTCAACACAAAGGAGGGTGATGAGATTCTATGGCTAAAGCCAGCAGGCAGGGCATTGCTGATTAACGATGAGTTGCCCAATGGCAAGAAGGACAATAGAAGGATTGTGTGTATCGGAGGCGGTACCGGTTTGGCCCCATTTGTCAGTTTTGCACAACATCTTCACGATATTGGGGATAAAAGAGAGATCATAGTATTGCACGGTGCAAGTTATGTCGATGAACTAAGTTACAAGGATCTCTTAACGAATCTAGAGAATGAAAGCATTGCCAGGGGTAGAGATATCTGGAATTTCAGATACAGAGCTACAATTAGCAGGCCCCAAGAATGGTTTAACAGGGCATGGGCAGGACAAGCAGGCAGAGTTGAAACGTTTCTCAGGCCAAGGGAGGGCGGGATGTCCCCATTAGAAGAACTAGTGGGAGAAAAGATCACCAAGGAGAATACCATCTTCTATGTCTGTGGGTGGCAAGGAACCATTGACGGCGTGATGGACTTTTTAAAACCAAGAGGATTCGTGACAGAACACGACAAACGTGAAGATGGAAGTTTTGAGATCAAATACGAGTCATACGGATAAAAGTCAGAAATCAACCATTGAAATATGAGGTTTTGTTAGCAATGGCAGTTGATCACGGCACTGTACCTTGCACATCTAAATCCCGTAACTAATGCGCATGTAGAAATTATTTCAGATTTGGTCAAAGATGCAGACATTGTAAAAGTAATGCCCGTAGTCTTCAGAGACGGAAAAGATGAAATTAACAGTAAAAGTTTTCCATTTAATTTTGCCGCAAGGAAGAAAATGTTGGAATCGGTATTTGGAGATTCAATTAGGATCACGGACGATTATGCGTTCTTTTCTCCTTTCAAAAGATACATTCCCCCATTGCTGACTCCCAGATCATGGGAATTAAGAAAGCGGATTTTACGAGGAGTGGAAGGGGATTTTTTCTCATACACGGGAGACAGGGCCGAAGGAGCGATGCTGAAGATCTACAGGTTAAAACCCAGGGTGGGAGAGAGAAGGGCGCTATCTGCCGCATCAGTAAAGGAAAAGATCTACAGCGCTGTACGGGGCAACGATTCCCCATGGAAAGACGATGTCCCGGAAAGTATTGCAAAAGTCATTGAAGAAGAATGGGATACGGTAAAGAGGTTTGCCAATGCAGAGGACCTTACAGCTAGAGTGGCGGGAATGAAATTCCCCAAAGAGGGGTGGTCAAGAAAATCGTAGTCTGTTATACAACCCTGCTCAGATTTGGATAATCCTGACCAAAAATGGCTTTGAGAAACATGGTGTGGAACAGACTAGAATTGAAAATAGATTAATACGCACGTTATAAAATGCATCTATGAAACTTTTATTGTCAAAATACGTCTGGTTTGACGGAAGATACGCTTTAGCAGAAAAAGCAAACGTTCCAATAACGACACACGCCATCCATTACGGAACGTCAGTTTTTGAAGGCATTCGGGCATACTGGAATGGAGAGAATCTTCATGTATTCAGGCTAGACGAGCACGTAAAAAGATTCAGAAGATCAGGTCAATTCTATAATATTTCATTAAATTTTTCAGATGAGGAGATTTCAGGTGCCATCACAGGCATTTGTAAAAAAAATAAATTAAAAAGATCATGTTATATCAGGCCATTTTATTTTGTTGGAGAGTACGGAATTGACCTACACGTAACTGAAAAGGCCCCTACAAATGTTGCTATTATCACATTTCCTTTCGGAGATCTATTTAGCAAAAATGGAATTACGGCTGGGGTGGTTTCCTGGAGAAAATTTTCAGACAGATCCACGCCGCCCCAGGCAAAGATGGGCGGAAACTATCTTAACTCCATTATTGCCACACAGGAGGCAAAGCGGAACGGGGTTGATGAGGCAGTTTTGCTCGATCATAATGGAAATGTAAGTGAAGCCTCAGGAGAGAACATATTCATAGTCAGGGGCGGTCAGTTGATAACGCCCACCTTAGCTTCATCGGCATTGAATGGAATTACAAGGGACACAGTAATAAAAATCGCAGATAATTTAGGAATCAAAGTCGTTGAAAGGGACATTGCAAGAAGCGAGCTGGTCATCGCTAATGAAATATTTCTGACAGGAACAGCGGCTGAGATCACGCCGATAATTTCAATGGACTCAAAAAAAATCGGGGACGGAAATCCCGGGGAGATCACAAAGAAGATGATGGACAAGTATGCAAACATAGTAATGAACAGAGATGATGGCCGTTATTCCCATTGGCTAACGGCGGTGTACTAGATGAAAATCATTCAGATTGGAACGGGGGGATGGGGCAAGAACCATGTGCGAATCCTATCAAAATTAGGCGTACTTTCAGCAATTTGTGACATAGATGAAGAAAGAGGCAGAAGATACGGAAGGGAATATTCTGTAAATTATTATTCATCACTGGACAGCTTGTTGGGATCAGAGGAATTTGATGCGGCATTTGTTGTAACGCCGACATCCACACATTTACAAATTACAAAAATTCTACTGGATGCAAAAAAACACGTTTTTGTTGAAAAGCCGCTGACATACAAATCCCAAGATGGAGAAGAATTAGTCAGGCTTGCAGAAAAAAACAAAGTAATTCTGACATGTGGGTATATTGAAAGATTCAATCCCGCGGTAAAAATTGTAAAAAGGATGGTCAAAGAAAGGAGGCATGGCGATCTGATATTGTTAGAGTTTCACAGGGAAAACAGGATGCCATTGCACATCAAAGATGTTGGAATTATTAATGATACGTCCGTACATGACATTGATACTGCAAATTGGCTGTTTGATGAGACGCCAAGTGTCGTTTTTGCCAAAGCGGGGAGGATAAAGCACGAACATGAAGATTTTGCCAGCATTATGCTAGGATATAAGAATGACAAGGTTGCAATAATTACGTCTAATTGGATTGCTCCAAAAAAAGTAAGAAGGTTCAGCGCGGTTTGCACAGAGGCAATCATCTCTTCGGATTTCATAACACAGGAAATCACCATCGAGAATAGCGACAAGTCAGAGTCACTTGAAAATGAGAAACAAGAGCCGCTACAATTAGAGATCAAAAGTTTTTTGAATGCAATTGAAGGAAAGGGCACACATATCGTAACTGCCAAGCAGGCAGTCAATGTAACAGAGATTGCCGAAGCGGCACTTTTATCTAGTCAAAAAGGAGTACCGATTTATCTGGAATTAAAATGAAAAGATCAATGCTCGATATTTTGGCCTGCCCAATTGACAAGAACCACCCCTTGGAACTATCCGAGATAAACGCCAAAAACGAGATAGTCTATGAAGGTACGCTGTTTTGTAGCAGGTGTTCAAGATTCTTCCCCATAATTGAAGAAATTCCAATAATGCTGCCCGACGAATTACGGGATAAAAAGCAAGAGATGGATTTTTTAAAAAGATTCAAAGACCGGCTTCCCGAAAAAATTGTCACGGGGGCAACCCCATGGCATTTGTAAAAATGGTCACAAATCAAGTCTCCGATAAGGCAATAATTGGCCAAAACGTGAAGATCTGGCATTTTACTTATGTCGGAGACGGCGCTGAGATCGGAGACAATGTCTCAATTGGTTCTTTATCTCATATTGACTACAATGTAAAAATTGGAGAGAATTCTAGAATTGAAGGCCAGGTTTACCTGCCGCCACTATCAAGAATTGGAAAGAATGTTTTTATCGGACCGGCCGCAGTCCTGACAAATGATCCCTATCCGATGTGTGAGAAAATGGTCGGAGTGACAGTTGAAGATAATGCAGTGATCTGTGCGCGCGCAGTCATCAAGGCGGGGGTAACTGTTGGAAGAAATAGCGTTGTTGCAATGGGTGCCGTAGTAACCAGGGATGTCCCAGCAGACATGGTAGTCATCGGCTCTCCGGCCACACCCAGATACACTAGGGAAGAGTACGACAAGAAACGAAAGGAATGGAAAGAGAGCTAGGATTTAATCTCTTTTCTGAAGATCCAATTTTTGAATGTTGATAAAATTAAAACCCAGATTACAACTAACATTACCGCAATAACAGCTTTGGCTCCAGAGTTAACAATCCCGTCAAGATCGCCAAAACCGGAAATGGAGATTGGTCCCAATACCGTAACGACTAGCCAGCCGCCCATCAAGATTAAAACCCACATGCCAAACAAAAAGCCAGGAATTCCCGATTTCATATCTTTATCTCCATCATAAACGCAGTAATTACTGCCAAAATTCCAGAGAAGATGCCAAGCCTAAAAATTGCAAAACAGGCATGTTTTTCTGATAATGGTCTGCCTGCCAAGATTAGCCTCAGCAAAGTGACCGGTGCCGTCCTATCTTCCGTAGCCTTTAACTTGAAATCTTCTGTGTGCTCTACAGGTCTTACTTTGATTTGTCTGTGCTCTACGATTCTCTTTACGCTTGAGAGGAATAGAAACGAGTTAATTACGGCCGGAAGAAGGGCTACTGCTGCAATAACTTCCACGCTGCCCACTATTGCAAGTGTCCCATACATTGCACCAAGTGCCAATGCGCCCGAGTCACCCGGGAAGATCCTGCTTGGAACTTTGTGATACTTGTAAAATGCAAGAGATACAAAGCCTAGCGGCAAGCTTGCAGCTGCAATCTCATAGTTTTGGACAATAATCAGGCACAGAGTCAGTGTAAAGCTGGCAATAACCATAAAGCCGCTGGCAACACCATTGAGTACATCAATAGAGTTTATCGTGTTTCCGGTAATCGAGATCACCAAAACAATCAGTGCAAGATACAATACCGGAATTTGGACTGTTCCAAATAACGGAAACGCCAGGTCAGTATCATATGTGCCAAGCAGGATTATGGGAATTGCGGCAACAGCCAAGGTTACCGGTTTAAACCACCCCCCCATTACTTTTCTGTCATCTGCATAGCCGATGGCAAATGCGGCAACAGTGGTAATTAGGATTGCAAGGATTTCATTTAATTGTAAAAATGCATACAGGATGATTTCAGAAACCGCTATTCCAACAATAATGGAGATGCCACCAGGTCTTGCAATCATGACATTCCCCTTTTTGTTTACGTCTTTGACTTGCATGCCGCGTTTGACAAGAAACCTGATGAGTGGGGGGGTCATCACCAGCACAACAACAAATCCCGCAACGCTGGAGGCCGCAGCAAGCATCACTAAATCAATCAATTACCTGATCCTTCGTAGTTCCGACTTGATGTTATCTGCAATGGTTGAACCAATTTTATCAATTTCTGCCAATTTATTTACTGGAATCCTTTTCAAATCATCTACGGTCTTAATCCCGTGTCCGTATAGAATTCTGGCCCTGACTCTTCCGATGCCCTTTACTCTGACTAGATCAAGAAGATCCTCCCTGATTCCATAGACAATTCTATATCGCAGATCCCCCAACTCCCCAAGCAGATCAGCCCTTTCAACATGCTTTGAGATCTCTCTGAGGCAGTATGACAGCCAGTTAGCAGTCTCGGCCATCCTATGCATGTCGCCGGACTCTATGTCCAAACTGTCTGAAAGCGAGAGTTCCGAGGATTCGGTTATCCAAGAATGCAGGGCCAACAGGCTGCGTGAGCAGTCATACTCGGAGATCGGCTCCAACATTTCGGCGGAATTGTTCTCAATTAACAGGCTGGCAGTCTCATAGTCCTTGTTTCGTAAGGAAAACCTTGGGAAAAACTCCTCACATCTTGAGATTAGGTGTAAGAATCCAAATGTGTGTTTTCCTCCTTCAGAGGCATTTTCTATGGCATTCCTAAAGGAGGCTGCGGTAAGCGGATCAATGTAAAGCATCGATGTCTTTTTCCCAAACTCAGTTGCGGCGTATCTCTCCCCTTTTTTCACCAGGAGGTGCTGACTAGACAAAAATCTCAATGATATATCGATCGCAAACTTTATTGTGGGCTTTCTTGATTGCTGACCGCCTAACGTTTGTAGGAAAAATGTCAGGATCTCTTCTTTTTTGATTCCGGGATTTGCAACTACTACGCCAAGCACGTGGGTTCTCAGAGATCTGTCTTCTGTAATTTTTGATGCGATTGATTCAGGTTCCCCATTAATGTAATAGTCGATAAGAGCCTCGGCATTTCCATTTCCAACAATAATTGATTCGCCATACTTGTCATACTGCGGCCGTCCAGCCCTTCCGCAAAGCTGCTTGTATTCTAAGATGCTAATAGGCCTGTTTGCGCCAACCTTGGCATTGTATCTATTTACATTAGAGATTACGACTCTTCTTGCCGGAAGATTGACGCCGGCAGCCAGGGTTGGCGTAGATGAAAGCAGTTTGATTGTTCCGTTACGAAACTCAGTCTCAATTGCAGTTCGGCAGTTTTGATTCAATCCGGCATGATGAAAGGCAACCCCTTTTTTTACCAACAATGCCAGTGTCTTTACAAGTTCGGTGTGCTCATTTTGAGATAAAATTTTCCTTGATGTTCCTGCTAGTTTCTTGATGTCTTCTGTTTTTAGCATCGGATAGACTGCATCGGCGGCTTTTGTTGCAAGTGATCTGGAACGAGCCCTAGTCTCAGCAAACACTAGCGATTGGCCGCCATCCTGAACAGACTGCACGGCCAAATCGATGGGAGTTCCACGTATGCTACGTGCAACCTCAAAGGTTTTGCCGTCATTCATAGTCACCCTGCCTGCATCACAAACCCCTTCAGACAACGGAACCGGCCGCCAGTCATTTTTTACCAGCTTGCATCCCAGCCAAGATGCAAGATCATCAGAATTTGTGATCGTGGCACTAAGACCGACAATTTGAGGCCTTGGTTCTAAGAGTTTTAGCTGTGTCAGAATCATTTCAAGTGCAGGACCCCTGCTTTCATCGCCGATTAGGTGAATCTCATCTGCAATTACCAAACCAATCTCATCAATCCATTGGGTGCCATGACGGATGATTGAGTCCATTTTTTCGTTTGTTAAAACCAAGATATTGCTTTTGCCCAGGTTCTTTTCGATATTTTCAAAATCCCCGGTAGATATTGCAGCCTTGATCGTGTTCCCTATTGAGAGCCTCTCTAATTTCTTAAACTCTAGGAATTTTTCAGATGCCAGGGCCCTTAAGGGGCTGAGGTAAATTACCTTGCCCGTGTTCTTTGAGAGATATCCAAGTATTGCAAGCATTGCAATCAGGGTTTTGCCGCTTGCAGTAGGGGCCGAGACGAGGAGGCTTTGTCCGTCAAGCAGGCCGGATTTTACGCTATCAGCTTGGGGAGGATAGAGTTTCGCATAGCCCTGTGACTTTAAGAATCCAACTACAGATTCCGGAAGATCTAATTTCTCTATTTTCATACTCGGTTATAGTGACCGGGTTTTGATTCATAAATAGATGCTTCTCTGAGCATTCTTCGAATGTAATTTCTTGCCTCTTCTTCTGTAAATTTCTCAGTCTTTTCTAGCTCCCTGACAAATTCCTTCTCTTCAACTGCCACCTTGTTGTCACCTTCCAACCCCTTGAGAACGTCCATAAACAGCTGCATCCTTGAAACCTCGCTTCTTGGTTTTCCTTGAAGGACGCCCATGTCTACCTTGCCAGTGTTTACGTCAACTCCTGCATCCTCAAGCATGCTTTGAAGGAGGAAGATGGCACGATCAGCATCCTCCTCTTCGACCTTGTCTTTCATAAGCAGTCTGGCTCGAGCAGTAGAGAGCCTGATAATGCCTTCTAGTTGCCTAGGCGTAACTGTAATCATCTCTTCGGATTCGACATTTCTCATTTTAAGATAGTAATTAAGAATCTTTTCCTCAGCTTCCTTTGTCAAGTCGGGGGAGCCGTGTTTTGCATATGCAAGATACTTTGTAAGGAGGTCAACGTCAATTACAGAACGTCTGCCGGTGCCGTGAGGCGCATGCAATTTAATTATGTGCCTTGCAATCTGCTCATCACGTTCTTTTGTTGGGATGTCCCTTACAACAAAGATCAAGTCAAATCTGGTTAAAAGCGGAATTGGCAGGTTGACATTTTCTGTGATGTTTTTGAAGGGATCATATTTTCCGTACATTGGGTTTGCGGCAGCCAAAATTGATGTTCTTGCATTAAGCGTTGCGACGATGCCGCCTTTTGCAATGCTTGCAGATTGCTGTTCCATGACCTCATGCAACGCGCTTCTATCCTCAGGCTTCATTTTATCAAATTCGTCAATACTGACTAAGCCCTGATCACCTAACACTACTGCACCAGCTTCAAGCATCATAATTCCTGTTTTGTCACGAACGACAGCCGCAGTAAGGCCCGCTGCAGTAGAACCCCGGCCAGACGTGTACAGTCCGCGCGGCGCAATTCTGGAACAAAACTTTAGCATCTCACTTTTTGCAGTGCCGGGATCGCCAACAAGAAAAACATTGATGTCCCCCCTAATCTTACTTCCATCGCCTAAAAGCCTTTGATTAGAGCCGACTATCAATAACAAAATCGCTTCCTTGATAAGCGAATGGCCCTGAATGTGTGGTGCAAATGAATCAACCAACCTTTGATAGACATCCGGATTTTGTGCCAGTGCCTTGATCATCTTTTCCTCTTCAGGCGAAATCTCCTCTCTCTCAATTTTTCTGGATGTTTTGGAACCCCGGCCACCTAAAAATTCAATATTGTTTCCTTCTATTCTTAACCGGTATAGTCCGCTGTGCCCACGCGTGACGCCTGTAACCGATTCTTGTTCTACCCTTACGACCCCCGTTAGTACTACCCTGTCACCGGGACGGGCGTTATCTACCAGATCCTGCCTAACGGTCACGTCAATATAGTGGGGAAGCTGTCCAGGCGGCAGGTCTTCAGGAAGTTCCTGCAGCCTCATAATTTGAAAATCGATGAACTTGCTTTCTTCTGGTTTAAGATCAAAATCTCGTTGCTTGCAATTCGGATTATCGCAGATTACCGGGACCTTTACATCCATTCCTTTAATTTGGACAACCTTGGTTTTGTGTTCATCAGGACAGACATAGACTAGTTCCTTTGCAAGGGGCTTTACCTCAGAGGCCCTGACTACCATTCCTGAAACACTGGTAATTGTGCCAATTGTTTCGGCATTGATTTGCCTGAGACTTCGTTCAGACGGATAGTTTACTAGCCTTACTCTGACGCTATCCTTTATTTTTTCAGCATAATCAGAAAATCTTGTTTGCAATACCTCTTTGATTGCTCTAGAGAATGCATCAAGGATCCTATCCGGAGATTCAGCAAACATTACCTCAATGTCTGGAACTAGAACCAAGTCATTGTAATCAACGATGATATACTTTGCATTCTTTGGCATCATCTCATCAATTGCATCTACGTACTTGTAGTTGCCATCTTTGTCTTTATAGCGTACCAAGAATTCTTTTACCTTGTCAGACAAGGCAGAATCTGTAAAGACACTAGTCTGAGCGCTACTCATTTTTCTCACCTTTGATCTGTCTTTCAAATTCCACACTGTTGTCATGGATTGATTTGTAAAATACGGCTTCCTCTACGGTTAGTTTGCCGTACAAGTCGGAATTGAGCTTGATGGAATCGGCAAGTTTGACAAGTTTTCCTCGCCTCATTCTGAATAATTCAAGCATGATGCTTTCTACATGATCATAATCGTCTTTGTTTAGATCCTTCATCACCTCTTTTAGCTTAATGTAAAAGTGAGAGTCCAATGTTGATAGCTGGTATTCGCCTACCATCTTCTCTTTAGACAGGGCCTGCTTTAACTCGGTAACCATGTCCGGGGAATCAAGATCTGCTAAATTTTTGTCAGCTAAAACTTTGCCTACCCATTGGGGAATGTTCAGTACCTCACCTTGTGTGCCTGAAATTTTCAGATCAGCCACGTCAATCTTGACGTCTTGATTCAGTGTGGTCTTGGCATCCTTTAGGCGATATCCTATCGAGTGCACTTTTTCTACAGTATCTATTTTCATCACAGATCACTTATTCTCCAGAAGATCCTCAAGTATTTGATCGATCAATTCTGTTAACAATTTAGTGAGATCAATTGATCCTAACCGATCTCACGCTGATCGCAGAAGCTTAGGCATGATCTGATTTTAAGATGAGGCATATCACAATAACCAATTCGGTTTTATTGGTGATGATTCAACCCTACTCATGACCGAATCTGGGATGTGGGTTGAAAAATATCGCCCCCAAAGACTGTCTGATGTTGTCAATCAGACTGAGATCATCGGGAGTTTGGAGGCGCTAATTAAAGATCCGACTGACATGCCGCATTTGTTGTTCTCAGGCTCAGCGGGTGTGGGAAAGACTACTACGGCACTCTGCGTTACCAGACAGATTCTAGGAGAGTATGCCAAAGACTATACGCTTGAGCTAAATGCGTCAGATGAAAGAGGAATTGAAATGGTCAGAGAAAAGGTCAAGAAATTTACAAAGATGGCAGGATTTGCAGACATTCCTTTCAAAATTGTCATTTTAGATGAAGCTGACGAGATGACTGGAAATGCTCAGACGGCACTTCGTCGAATAATCGAGGATGCTGCAGAGAATTGCAGGTTTATTCTCATTGCAAACAATGTATCAAAGATCATTGAGCCAATCCAGAGTAGGTGTGCAACATTCAAGTTTACGTCAGTTTCTGAAGGCGACGTGACTTCCAGACTAGACGAGATAGCAAGAAAAGAGGGCGCAAAGGCAGACAAAAAAGGGCTCAAGGCAATATACGATTATTCAGAAGGTGACTTGCGTCATGCAATTAATTTGATGCAAGCAACTGCAAGTTTAGGTGCAATTTCAGACGAGAATGTAAAATCATCAGCTGGATTGACAAAGACAAGCGATGTTGACAAAGTTTTAAAAATTGCACTGTCCGGCAGGGTTACAGATGCAAGGGAGAAGATGATTGAATTAATCAGGGTTTATGGAATGTCGGAATCAGATTTTCTAAAGTATATCAATGCGGCTGCCTTCAAAACAAAACATGACAGATTATCTGACATTCTAGAGGTTATTGCAAAATATGATTATAGAATTTTATCTGGTGCAAACTCAGAGATTCAATTATCAGCAATGCTTGCTGAACTAGCGAATTTGGAAAAGTAAAAGCGCAGAGAGAGGGATTTGAACCCCCGTATGCTTGCGCACACAGGCTCTCAAGGCCCGCGCCCTACCGAGCTAGGCGACCTCTGCAAAAATTGTTGAAGGCAACTGATTAAAATTTGTTGGGAAATAATTAGTCTGTTGTGTAACTCCTCCCCATACACACCCATGGCTTTGATGAGTGGTGGTGGTGGTGGTGGGTGGACACTGCCGTTGTATGCCATATCAGTTCCACCCTCCATGTGCTGTAATCAGATTGCAGGCGGCAACTTTTGACATGATCTCATGCACCGTGTTCTCCCACATGATGCCATGACTGACTCGCCAAATATTTCCTTAAACGCAGAGAAGGCGGCCCACATCCAACGCTTGCCAAACTTGGATCGCTCCTTCCATCTCTCTGATTCTCCTTCTTTTGCTAGTAAGCGTACCTATAGCTTTTAGGCGATCTGCCAGATGGTCGCGTACGGCTTCCCCATGATCACCCTTCCTCTGCCCTTTGCAACAGAAGTGATCTTCAATCGTATGGATGTATGGATGGTGCCACGGTTTTGCACTCCTTGTGTATGCCACATGTAGCGTACGCCGCATCTTCCATGACATGCGCTGTGACATAATTTATGGAAGGTGTGCCAATAGCAGATGCACGAACATCTTCGAGTCGCCTGCGGCATCGTCGGTAGCCTTGAGTACATGAATAATTCGTGTCCGTTAGACGAGTACTGCATCTTGACAAATCGGCTACCGGCCTTCCACTTTTGGCGTATCTGCTTGCCGTGGCTGTCTACCTTGATACTGTGCTGTCAACAGGTAATCGGTTAAGTCACATAAAGGAACTTGTAAAAAATGAGAGTTCATAGTTTGCATATTCTATATTTTTCAATAACTTGCTAGATTTTGCATGATTAGTTGACGTTATCAAGCCTAACTTAACCGATTACGTCAACAGCATGAAAGCGTGTCTTGAACCGTCTTTGTCTGATACCGTAACCTTTTGTCGATCGTCTGTGCGCTGGGATCTTGGATCCTTCTGAGCATCATAGTATGCAGGCACATGCATATAGACATCATTCCAAGGGCCATGCCGGCAAGCTGCCCATACGGAATCTCATGTACTGGATTATTGCAATGTAGGCAGACAACAAGTTTGCGTATAGAAATGGTGCATCGTTCTTGCGTTAGTTTGCCTCCTTTGCTCCTATTCCATCAGGCCGTTCGTGTAACACGGACATTTGCCACGGTCAACGTATTTTGCGCTGTCAATACGAGCCAACGACACGTCTTAGGACGCCGATCCAAATGCGCCTTGGATGGAAACCCCTGTCCTGATGGCAAAATTGCAGCAACCCGTCATTTCTAGGCAGGGTTGCGCACATATGTAAAATCCCCCGGCGTTTGCAGCCTGGCAATCCATCAATAGTCTAGAAATAATGATACTGCTAGAATTTTAAAAATAAGAAAAAAGAGAGAGTTCTTTAATCGTGTGCGTGTGGATTCTCAGAACCGGATTCCATCAAGACGTATGTACCATTTGCTTTTTCATGGTATTCAATGTATGACGGTTCAATCAAGATTGCTTTTTCTGGACACGCCTCTTGGCAAGCCATGCATTGCGTACAATCGTGTTCTCTTATTGGTTGTGATTTATCTGTGTAATCTAGACGTTCATCCTGTTCGGTTAAACCAGTACCGTCAAAGGTCTCATCCAAGCAAGATGATGCGGGGATGTCTTTTTCAGTTCTGTACCACTGGAAAGTCTGTACTGGGCAAACACTCATGCACGAGCCTTGTGCTGTACAGTCGTCCCAGTCAACTGCGACAGTAGTACCATGAATTCCAAGTGGAACCTGTTCTTCACCACGTGCTTCATATGCTGCTTTTACATCATCATTTGAAAATGCTGCGCCGTCAGCTTTGCCTTTACCCCAGATAAAGTGCTTGTTTTCACCGTCACTGTGGTTTGTTTTTCCAGCAATCTCTAGATTTTCGACAAATTTCTCATCTATTGGCATGTTGGGATTAATTTTAAGATGTTATTTAAAGCTAGACAAAATTAGTTGCAACTAAATCAAACAGATCCCGATTTTTACGGTTGAATCCCAACAAATAAAGAAAAGAAAATAATTTTTCTAATCGTGGGCGTGTGGGTTTTCAGACCCTGCCACCATTTTTACAAAAGTTCCAGCTGCTTTCTCATGTGCTTCCAGATTTGACTGATCAACTTTGATGGCCTGGGGAGGACAAACTGAGACGCATGCCATACACCAGATACAATCATGCTCTCTGATGGGGTCAGCCTTATCAGTTAGATCTTTCCGCTCGTCTTTCACTGAACTTCCGGTTCCCTCAAAGGTTTGTCCGACGACATCTTTTGCAGGAATGTCTTTTTCAGTTCTGTACCACTGGAAAACTTGTACAGGACAGGCCTCAATGCATGCACCATCTGCAACACAGGAATCCCAGTCAACTGCAACCATTGTACCACTTACGCCAAGTGGGACCTGCTCTTCTCCTTTTGCGTTGTATGCTGCAACAACATCAGAGTCGGCAAGTACCTCAGCTTGAGAACCGTCTGTGTTTGTCGTTTTGCCCGGACCCCACATAAAATGAAATTGTCCGTCGGCGTTACTGATTTTTCCAATCGGTTTTAGACCTTCTGGAAAATTTTCTGCTATTGGCATCATTGTAGTTCCTTGAGAATGTTATTTAAAGCTAGACAGGTAAAACGCAAAATGCTATGGATCACTCAGGTAGGAATCTGATCCCTACGTTCATAACGTTGGACGGACAATTCTGGGAACATGGACATTATCAAGTATGATGTGTATAGGGGACCGAATCTTGGCGTATATGTCAGGACTAACGATAGTGTGGTTTTGATTCCAATGGGGTTTGCCGAATCAAAGGCAAAAAAATTAGCTGAATACCTGGATGTAGACTATCATTATACCGCAATTGCAAATACCAGACTAATCGGTTCATTATCGGCAATGAACAACAAGGGGATGCTAATTCCTAGGACGGCTTTTGATAATGAGTATGAATTTTTAAAAAAAGAGACCAAACTGGAGATTGGCGTATTAGATTCTAAATTCACAGCTTTGGGAAACGTAATTTGTGCAAATGACAGGGGGGCCGTAGTCTCACCATGGTTATCAGATTCGGATTGCCAAGTAGTTTCAGATGTGTTGGGGGTTGAAGTTTTTCAGAAAAAAATTGCAGGCTTTAATCAAACAGGCGCAGTAATGGTTGCAAATAATTCAGGTGCTGTCATACACCCTGAGGCAGACGAAGAAGATATGAAGACGTTTGCAAATGTTTTAGGCGTGAAAGTTGAGCATAGTTCAGTTAACAATGGAGTTCCGTACGTGTCATCCGGGGTTTTAGCAAATAACAACAACCTGGTTGTGGGCTCACTTACAACCGGACCTGAAATAATGATGTTGACTAGGGCTTTTCTAAGCTAAGAACAGAGTTTGGATCTTCTGTGAGTCGTTCTAGAGAAATAGTCACCTCCTTTCCATCTTTCATGTCACGCAGCACAACATTTCCATGTTCAACTTCGTTTGGACCCACGATTATTGAATGCCGGGCGTTTGAAGCTGCATCCATTTGTTTTTTGACATTTCTTCCAGATAAATCAATGTCGGTTGGAATCCTATTGAGTCTTAACAGCGATGCAATAGAAAATGCAACTTTTTGCATTTCGTCATTGACATAAATTACCGCAATTCTATTTCGGTCTGATTCCGGAATGATGTTTTGTTCTTGCATTGTTAGAATGATTCTCTCAACTCCTCCTGCAACGCCTGTCGCACAAAGATCATCCCTGCCAAATGCTCTAGTTAGCGTGTCATATCTTCCACCACCCGCCAATGCCCCCAGTTTAGAATTTTTATCAAATACCTCAAAGACCATTCCAGAATAATAGTCCAGTCCTCTTACAACTCCAAAATTAATTCTGATATTTGATATGCCTCTACTTTCAAGTGACGAGAACAGTGATTTTAATTTATTCCATGATTCTAGTTGTGACGTGTCAAGTGTATTTTCAACATCTTGAATTGTTCCTTTAATTTGTGAGAAATCCAACATTTCTTCTAGTTTTGATTTATCATATCCTTTTGATTCAAATTCTTTGAGAATTTCCTCTTTGGGTTTTTTTGAAATTTTATCAACTGCTCTAAGAATATCTTCTACTAGCCGGGGGTCTTTAGAATCAAATGTTTTGTTAATGAAGGATTCGACTAGATTTCGATGGTTAATATCAATTGTAATATTTTTGAGAAGCAGCGAATCAAAAAGTCTGGATGTCAATTCAATTATCTCTGCTTCTGATTCTATGGTTGGTTTGCCATAAACCTCTGCATCCCACTGGTGAAAGTATCTGTACCTTCCCTTTTGCGGTTCATCATAACGAAAAACACCGCCAAACGCAGAGATTTTTGCTGGAAGTTTCATGGATTTTTGGGATGTGGCATACCTTGTCAAACCCATTGTAAAATCAAAACGTAAGGCAACTTCCCTATTGCCTTTGTCTTTGAAATAATAGATTTCATCACGAATTGCGGCGCCGGACTTTGTTTCAAGTGTTGCCAGGGATTCTAAGACCGATGGTTCCATGAATGAAAATCCATACAGATTTGATAACTGCTTGAAATGATATCTGATGTGTTCAATACTTGCATTCTCTTGAGCCTCAAAATCCTTCATTCCCCTAGGCAATTCCAATTTAATGTTTGATTAGGATCTGGAGATTTAAGCATTAGTGCCAGAATTATTTTGGCATTGGAGATTTTTATACAGCGAAAATATCTCAGATGTGTTTGTCAGGCGGAGTGTTACCTTCAGATGATTCAGATTTTAGCTTGCCTGGAAGGGAGCAAGACAGCAATGTTGGACTTTTCAAGCCCGAGTCTGAAGCTGAAGAAAGGCCAAAAAACAAAGGTATTGTAATTGCTGGATTAATTTTTGCAGTAGTTGCCGCAGGATCTTTTTCATATTATTTTGTAAATCAGGAAAGAATTGACTCGGAAATTCTAGATGGCATTACATTTACAATTGAAGAAAGGATGATTGAAAAATATAACGTTGGACACTTTGGAAGTGATCATGCACATGCTGCGATGGTGATGCATATTAAATCAGAAAGCCTAAATTTTGGTTTGCCTGCATTTCAGCTTCAAAGTAAGTACATACATTTTGAGAACCACAACCCTTATCAGATTCACAAGCATGCAAACAGAGTTCCCTTAGAAATGCTCTTTGTATCGTTTGGAATGCAAGTTGATTCCGGATGTATACTATTTGGAGAAAATCAGCTGTGTCAGGACGAGGATAATTCATTGAGATTTTTTATTAATGGAGACGAGGTTGGAGGGATTTCAGAATATGAGATAATGCACGGAGATAGAATCCTGATATTTTACGGGGATGATAGGTTAGTATCCAAACAACTATCATATCTTGATTCACTTGAAATTCATGATATTCCTAAACGTGACAAAGTGAATCAGGACAAGGAGATCTTCGTCTGAGGGCATCAGCAGACGGATCTGTAATTCCATTTATGATGTCCTGTCTTCATTCTGACATGTCTCCGCTGGATTCAAGCACGGCGATCCCGTCGACAGATAAACGATTCGGACGTTACCGCTTTTTCCGAGAAACCTTTCAAGCACTGTCCTGTGTCCCGTGGTACGGGATTGAGTCACATCCTTTGGACCATCAATCCGCCCGCATCTGGCAGTCGGCACGAATAAAACCGCATTGATTGTAGTTCTGTTGTCGGTTCTCAGTCTTTCAGCTAAAATGGTCCTGGCAAGCGCGTGGTTGTACGCCATTCCGTTACAGGATAGATGATTCTTTAAGTACGAAGCTATAATCAACGCTGTTACAAATGAGCACGACGGCCACCGAAATTTGTCCAAATGGTTGGCTTTGGGATCAGCTCCACAGTTCTGACGCGAACCAATAGTATTTTTATTAAAAACATCTAGAAAGATTTCAATTGAATTCCATTACAACATTAAACAAGAAAATTAAAAATTGCAAAAAATGTCCCAGATTATCTGTTTACATTAGGGATGTGGCAAAAAACAAAGTCAGACGATTCAGAGATGAGAAATACTATGGAAGGCCATTATCAGGCTTTGGTGACATCAATGCAAAATTGCTAATTATAGGATTAGCGCCAGCTGCTCATGGAGGAAACAGAACAGGCAGAATGTTTACTGGTGACTCGTCTGGAGAGTGGCTAGCTAGAGCAATGCACAGGCATGGATTTGCATCGATTCCAACTAGTCAATCAAGAGATGACGGGTTGATCCTCAAAAACACATACATTACTGCGGCAGTTAGATGCGCGCCGCCCCAAAACAAACCAACAAAGGATGAAATTGACACATGCTTTCAGTATTTAGAGAAAGAAAAGGAGATTCTTTCGAAAGTAACTACAGTGCTTTGTTTGGGAAAAATCGGGTATAACACAGCGTGCAAGTTGTTTGAGGTAAAACCAGAGAAATTTGGGCACAATAAATTGTTCAAATATGAAAAAATCCAAATTCTTACGTCCTACCACCCTTCAAAACAAAATACCCAGACAGGAAGGCTGACCTGGCATCAATGGTCTTTAGTTTTTGCAAAAGCAAAAAGGCTGGCAAAGTAGCAAACCTTTATTGTAAAACCATCCTCAAATTATTTGTGAAAGGGTTTCTAATTTTTTTCTTTATAGTTGCAGCCATCCCACCTGCATTTAGCGAAGAATTTCCAGATTT
The DNA here is from genome assembly GCA_007571135.1 of Candidatus Nitrosopumilus sp. GTDB lineage: Archaea > Thermoproteota > Nitrososphaeria > Nitrososphaerales > Nitrosopumilaceae > Nitrosopumilus. The sequence goes on from RKRY01000168.1 coordinate 22,401, forward strand.
GGGTGTAAAAGTTGAAACAGTAGCAGATAATCTAACAATTCCATGGAGTATTGATTGGCTTCCTAATGGAGATGCCATATTCACTGAGAGAAACGGGGATCTAAGAATCATACAAGATGGGGAATTGCAAGACGCCCCATTACTATCACTTAGCGTGGCAGGTGTGGAAGGGGGGATGCTAGGAGTTGCAGTTGATCCATACTATTCTGAAAATAATTTCATCTATCTTTACTACACATACAATGAATTCTTGTCCACGCAAAACAAGCTTGTAAGATATTATTTCAGTGATGATACGCTAACTGAAAGCAAAGTTCTAGTGGATGGAATTCCGGGCGGGCCATTTCATGATGGGGGAAGAATTCAATTTGGACCTGACGAAAAATTATACATTACAACAGGAGATGCTGGGGATCCAAACTTATCACAAGATCTTGATTCGCTTGCAGGGAAAATTCTAAGAGTTAATTCAGATGGAACGATTCCAGAAGACAACCCATGGAAAGATTCGCCAATCTATTCAATAGGCCACAGAAATCCACAGGGGATTGATTGGGACATCAATGGAAATTTGATTGCAACTGAGCATGGACCATCCGGATGGAGGGGTAACGCTCATGACGAGCTAAACCTCATTACCCCAGGCTCAAATTATGGATGGCCAGACGTAATTGGAGGCGAGACCAAGATAGGACTGCAGAATCCGATTTTGCATACGGGAGATGACACTTGGGCACCATCAGGTGGAGAATTTTACGAGTGGGATAAAATTCCTCAATGGACGGGAAAATATTTCGTTGCCACGCTGAGAGGAAGTCATCTTCACATGGTTGATTTTGATCTACGAAACAATAAGGTGATTTCAAGCGAAAAATTATTTCAAGATGATTTTGGAAGATTACGGGATGTACAAACAGGTCCTGACGGATATCTCTACATTCTTACAAGTAACCAAGATGGAAGAGGATCTCCCAATTTAGGCGATGATAAAATCCTGAGAATCATGCCATTAAATCCTGCTAATGATTGCAGTGTAACTACAGAAAGCCCAATTGCAGTAGATGCAATTCCAGAAATACAGAATGGAACCACAAAAATCAAGGTAAGTGGATGCGTTGATGATACTGCAAAATTTAAACTAATCAATTTGGAGATTTTTGATCCCAATGGGGAGTTTGTAACAGGCGGTGTAGTCACACAAGAGGATGGCAAGTTTGAAAGAACTTTTGAAGGGAAAGTTTCAGTAAATGGAACTTATTTAGTGGTAGCTGATGCAAATGGAGAGTTTGCAGTGACAAATACATTTGTTGTTCCAGAGTTTGGCCAGACTTTAGTGGTAATTTTGATAATCGGTGTTGCTGCAGGATTGATTGGATCAACTAAATTATTTCCAAATATTCAATTACCGAAATAAGATGGAATATAAAATCGGATGTACGGGATGGAGTTATCAAGGTTGGTCTAGAACATTTTACCCAAAAAATCTCAAGAGTTCAGAGTGGTTAGGATACTATTCAAAGATTTTCGATATTACTGAAATCAACTCAACATTTTACAGAATTCCATCACAGGAGGTTGTACGAAGATGGAATGCAGATACCCCCAGACATTTCCGATTTTCAGCCAAATTTCCATCAATAATTACACATGAAAAGAGGCTAGAAAATGTAAATTCTGAGATTTTTTCATTTTTGTCGTCTCTAGCACCAATCCATGAAAAAATTTCAGCCCTGGTTTTACAATTGCCTCCTTCGTTGTCGTTTGGTGAGTCAAAATCAAAACTAGATGGAATATTTGAAATACTGCCAGATGATTTTCTCTATCCAATTGAAGGAAGACACGAATCGTGGTTTTCTGAAGAGGCAATCTCATTTTTAAAACAGAAAAATCATTGTCTAGTGTGGAGCGATATTGAAGGAGTAACAAACTCTATGCCAATTACATCAAACTATCTTTATATCAGATTAATCGGGGGCAGAATAATCCCGGATTCAGAATTTGGACAGATAGCGATTGACAAAAAAGAGCAAATCAAAAGATGGGCCAGAAAACTAGAAAGTATCTCCGATGTGCCACTTGCAATGGTTATGACAAACAATCACTATGAGGGATTTGGTCCTGTAACTGCAAACTCTTTGAGAAAGAATCTTGGAATGAAAGAATTAATCTGGGAAGAAAAAAGGCAAAAAACTTTGCAAAGTTTCTAGAGACATAGATTCTTCAATGGAAATGAGCACCGATCCTGCAAGCCGGTCAGCCAAACAAAAAGGCGATCAGGACATGCGTATGTGTATGTTGTCAATATTTAAGGCAAGGCAGTAGTTTTACTGTAATCGGTTAAGTCAGCTTTGACAATTTCAACAAATTATGCAAGATTTATCAAATTATTGAAAAATATACAGTATGTAAGCTATGAACTCACATTTTTTAGAAGTTCCTTTATGTGACTAACCGATTATGTTTTACTAGCTGCAAGACCAATAGATTCGCCAAAATAATATCCGGCAAGAATTGTTCCTGTGGCCCAAATTAAAGAACCTGCAAATGTGTATAAAACAAATTTTGAAACTCTCATTTTTAACAATCCTGCAGGAATTGAAATCATTTCCCTCATTACAGGAACCATCCTTCCTAGAAATACTGCCTTCTCACCGTACTTTGCAAACCAAATCTCAACACGTTCTAATTTTGATTCATGGACCTTGACATATTTTAGATAGCGCAACAAAACAACCCTTCCAAGCTTTAGAGCAATCAAGTAAATTGCCGAAGTTCCAATGGTTGCGCCTATTGCTCCAAAAAGTATCATTGGGACAACACCGATCAGAGGAATTCCTTGTTGGTTGGCCAAGAATCCTGCAGTTGGAAAAACTGCTAATGTTGGTATAGGAGGAACGATGGTTTCAAGAAGGGCTGCAAGAAAGATCCCCTCATAAAGATGATTTCCTAGAAAATCAGAGATCCTTACTAAAAACGAGTCAAACGGTTCCATTTGCTTCTGACTGCTAGATCTTACTAAATTACTTTACGAGTATGTATCTATTTTACAACCCTGCTCAGATTAGGATTACTGCAACAAGCAGGGGCTTTACCGGATGTTGGATGTCAACGGTCTGGAGGTGTCGTTGTAGACGCACGCCAACAACAAGTCCGCTGATACGACAGGAAAAAGACCCTGTCGCAAGTGGGACGGAGGGATGAGGTGAAATAAAAGTTACAACAGTCATGATAATGATAGTCTGTTTTACAACTTGTTGTTTAAAGCTACCTTTGACCAAGGTCATCCTAATCCAGACAAGGTCGAAACAGACTAACAGATGGCACAAATTTATTTGTCCACCGTTGCAATACCATATGGCAAAATTTTTTGGAACAAATGGGATTCGCGGTGTATTTTCGGAAGATTTTACATTGGAATTTGTTCATGATATGACTTTGGCAATTGGAACTTTTTTTCAGAAAGGACCAATATTGGTTGGATATGACGGACGTCAATCGAGTCCTCTGATCTGTAAAGTTGTTTGTTCATCTCTCAATTCTGTTGGAATTGATTGTAAAGTTGCAGGAATTGTTCCAACTCCGTGTTTAGAATATGCTGTAAAGACTTTGAGATATTCTGGAGGAATAATGATTACCGCGTCTCACAATCCTCCACAATACAATGGAATCAAACCTGTAGCAAGTGATGGCGTTGAGGTTTCTAGAGAAGATGAACTGATAATTGAGGATATTTACTTACAAAATTGCTGGCTTCAAAATCCAACAAGATTGGGAACCACGGGAACAGAAGAACGCGCTATTAAGGCATATCTTGCTGGAATAGCATCGCAGGTTGATTCCAAACTAATAGAATCAAAAAATTTCAAAGTTGTCTTGGATTTAGGCAATGGGGCCCAGGCTGTTTCCGCTCCCGAATTTGCCAAAATGATCAACTGCCAAACATTTCTAGTAAATGAAAAGGTGGACGGTAATTTCCCCGGGAGAGGCTCTGAACCAACTCTGCAAAACTTGTCGGAATTATCAAGAGCTGTGCAAGAAAATAACGCCGATATAGGGATTGCGTTTGATGGAGATGGAGATAGAAGCATCTTCTGTGACGAGAATGGAGAGATCCTAACCGGTGACAAGTCGGCACTAGTGTTAACAAAGCACATCTTGCAAAAAAACCCAAATTCTCTGGTTGTTACTTGCTTGAATTCTGGTTCAAATGTTGAAGTTTTAGCAGAAAAGTTTGGATCCAAAGTTATCCGAACAAAAGTTGGAAGCGTTGAAGTTTCTCGAAAGATGGTTCCAACTAACGCCCTGATAGGTTTTGAAGAAAATGGAGGGTTTATGTTTGGAAGACACGGCAAGGTCAGAGACGGATGCATGGCTTTGGCATTGATGTTGGAATTACTGGCTGCGTCTAGAACGTCTCTTTCAAATGAAATTCAAAGATTGCCTCCCTCATTTACTGCCAAAGATAAGGTTGTCTGCACTCCAGAAGACGTTCCAATCCTAATTGCTGCCCTAAAGGAGGAATTTCCAGATTCTGATACCACTGATGGCATCAAAATTTCATCAGATCCGGAAAACTGGGTAATGATCAGGCCTAGTGGAACAGAGCCAATTGTAAGAGTCTATGCTGAGGCTGAAAGTCAAGAAAAGCTAGATAGTTTGATGTCTGAGTATATCCAAAAAGTAAATTCCATATTGCCAGATAACACTTTTAAAACCAAGCGAAAGGATGAAGGGAATGGAGAATGAACCTTAGGGTGACGAAGTATGGGAAAATCATATTATGTTAAATTTGAGACGCCAGAAGACCTCGTTAATCCAATCTTGGAGGCAGTCAGGATAGCTGCTACCAGCGGCAAAGTCAAGAAAGGAACCAACGAAGCAACCAAGGCAATCGAACGTGGTACCAGCAAACTAATTGTTATTGCCGAAGATGTTGAGCCGCCAGAGGTAGTAGCGCATCTTCCAATTCTGTGTGAGGAACAGGGTGCGGCATTTGCATTTGTTCCAAGCAAACAGGAATTAGGCAAGTCATTGGGAATCGACATTACTTCTGCCGCTGCAGCAATTTTGGATGCTGGTGATGCACAGCACATCGTAGACCAGGTGGTATCATCAATTGCTAAAATTAAAGGCGGTAAGAGTGAAGATTGAGTGCAACTACTGAAGAGATAATTCAGTCTGAAATTATTCAGATTGTTGGACGTACCGGTATTGCCGGCGAAGTAATTCAAGTTAGAGTCAAAGTTCTTACAGGCAAGGATAAAGGAAGAATTCTTACACGAAACGTAAAGGGTTCTATTCGAATGGGAGAAATCCTGATGCTAAGAGAGACAGAAAGAGAAGCAAAGAAGATCAAGTAGTGGGTGTTTAGAGATGAGTCTTTTAGTCAAACCATGTAGTTTCTGTGACCGACCTGTCGCAAAAGGATCAGGAACAATGTTGGCAAAAAATGATGGTACTGTTCTGTGGTTCTGTTCTGCAAAATGCAAAAAAAACGCATTGGAACTAAAACGTGATCCAAGAAGACTAAAGTGGACCAAAAAATACGTCAAAGGCGGAATCAGAAGAACGTAATTGGCCGAACAAACATTATTTATTGTAAAACCAGATGCGGTATACCGAAATCTAATTGGTGAAGTCATTTCTAGATTTGAGAAAAAAGGTTTTAGAATTTTAAAACTAAAAATGTTTACCTTTACACAAGAGCAAGCAGAAAAATTCTATGATGTGCACAAAGGCAAACCATTCTTTGGGGAGTTAACATCATTTATCACTTCAGGTCCTGTAGTTGCCGCAATTATTGAGGGAAATAACGCAATTGCAACGACAAGAATCATGATTGGTGCAACCAAATCATTTGAAGCAGTTCCCGGTTCCATTAGAGGTGACTTTGGACTTGGCTTTAGTGAAAACATCATTCATGCATCAGATTCCCAAGGGAGTTTTGATCACGAATCGAGGGTAGCATTTGAGTGATCTGATTTGCAAATTCGTCAGCCCATAGTGGCAGTCCTAGGTCACGTAGACTCTGGTAAAACATCTCTTTTAGATAGAATTCGTGGAACCGGCGTTCAAGGCAGGGAAGCCGGTGGAATCACCCAACATATTGGCGCTAGTTTTCTTCCAACTGAAACAATCAAGGAGACATGCGGTCTGTTATACAAGCAACTTGAAAAATCTGAAAACAAAGTTCCCGGAATTTTAGTTATTGACACTCCAGGACACGAAGTTTTCACAAATCTTCGTTCACGGGGAGGTTCTGCAGCCGATATTGCAATTTTGGTTGTTGATGTAAATCGTGGATTCCAACCGCAAACTAATGAGAGTTTGAGAATTTTACAAAGCAGAAAAGTTCCATTTGTAGTGGCTCTAAACAAGTGCGATCAGATATCTGGATGGAGAAGATCCGATACACAATTCATTTCACAGGCAATAAAAAAGCAGGATGCCTCTATTCAAGCAGATCTTGATCAGAAAATCTATGATGTTGTAGGCACCCTGTCTATTCTGGGCTATCAATCTGAGGCCTTTTATCGCGTAAAGGATTTCAAATCTGAAATCGCCATCGTTCCAATTTCAGCTCGTTTAGGTGTTGGTATTCCTGAATTATTGAGCGTTCTAGTAGGACTGACCCAGCAATATCTCAAAAAACGACTAGATCAGGAGGAAAAGGAACCTAGAGGGATTGTTCTTGAGGTAAATGACGAGGTAGGCTTGGGACAGACTGCAAACATTATTCTGATTGACGGCTCAATCAAAAAAGAGGATAGCATTGTTGTAGCAAAAAGGGATTCTATAATCGTTGCAAAACCAAAAGCGCTACTGCTCCCAAAGCCTCTTGATGAGATGAGAGATCCCAGGGACAGGTTCAAACCGGTTCTTTGTGTAAACGCAGCTGCAGGATTAAAGATCGCATCACCGGAACTAGAGGGAGTTTTGCCTGGAAGTACTCTTTATGTTGCATCAAGCAACGAGGAGGTTGCAAAATACGCCAAACAAATCGAGTCTGAAATAAAATCCGTCTTTGTGGATACTAAGGCCAACGGAATTACTCTCAAGTGCGATACGATAGGTTCGCTTGAAGCAATTGCTGAAATGCTAAGGCGTTCCCAGATTCCTGTTGCCAAAGCTGACATTGGTCCTGTTAACAGACATGATATTATGGAAGCCAAAGCAATCAAAGACAAAGATAGGCATCTTGGCGTGGTGTTGGCATTTAATGTAAAAATTTTGCCTGACGCAAAAGATGAATCAGAAGACAGTCGTATCAAAATCTTTGAAGATAAAGTAATCTACAGTTTAATTGATGACTACAATGCTTGGGTTGAGGAAGATTCAGCAAATGAAGAGGATGCAGTATTCTCTGAGCTAACGCCAATTTCCAAATTTACTTTTATGAAAGGGATGGTTTTTAGAAATAACAATCCCGCAGTTTTTGGTGTCAAAGTAGATGTTGGAACTTTGAAACAAAAAGTACCTTTTATGAATATGACAGGCAAAAAAGTCGGAATTGTCCATCAACTCCAGATGGATAAAAAAACCGTATCTTCAGCTAAAAGCGGGGACGAGGTTGCCTGTTCTGTTCATGATGCAACTATTGGAAGGCATCTTTTTGAAGAAGGTGTATACTATACATTTCCGCCATCACATGAGGTAAAATTACTGCTTGACAGATTCATGCACAAGCTTAGTTCAGAAGAACATGAAGTTCTTAATGACATAGTTAGAATCCAAAGGAAGAAAGAGGCTGCCTACGGATATTAGATCATTCTTTCGAGTGTTTTTTACATATCATATGGATGCCTGGTGCTCCAACTGCCCCCATCATCTGATCAACTACCATACCTGCCTTAAACATGATAAATGTAGGAATTGACTGCACTCCGTATTTCATTGATATGTTTTGGTTTTGATCGACATTTACCCTTGCAAATTTTATTTTAGGATATTTTTTATCTAGGCTCTCAAAAACTGGATGCATCATTTTACATGGCCCGCACCATTCGGCCCAAAAATCTACCAGTGTCGGGGTTTCTGAAGAGATTGTTTGTTGAAAGTTTGAGTCGTTTAAATTTGCTATCCCAAGTTCCGTCTGTGGCTGATTTTGCTGTCTTAGCATCTCCTCTAATTTTCGTTGTTTGATTTTTTCAATTTCAGGATCATCAGACATTGAGGTAAGGGAATCTTTTTCCACTAAAAAATCTATGTCGGATTAATCTCCTTCGGTCTTGATTAGAACTGCTTCAAATCGTCTTGATTTACAGATGGGACACTGATCGATATACTTTGTAAAACTTACCGAAGTATATGATATTCCACAATCTCCACAAATTCTTAGATTCCTACTAAGCTTTCCCACGAAAATCATGGAAATGCGTTGTGATTAAAACTTAACTTTTATTGGATTACCAAAACTGCCACCATGGTTTTTGAACTGGCTTTGGGAAAATCGTGCAAACTCCATCAATTAGTTTGGTTCCTGGTCCGCAAAATCCAAATTTCTTTTCTGGTTCAGATTTCTTTGGCTCTAGCGTTTCCACTTTATGGTACTCTTCTGATGGTTCTTCTAATCCTACTGCCTGATAAATTGAATCATACTCTGAGTAATTATCATCAAACCAACCTTTGTAGCTTGCTTCATTGTTGTATCTGTCAACATAACTTTGTGGGTCCTTTGTTTCATCAACAAATGGTGCTAATCCTAATTCTTCTTGTTCTTGGATAGGCTCCGGTTCTTGGATAGGCTCCGGTTCTTGGATAGGCTCCGGTTCTTGGATAGGCTCCGGTTCTTGGATAGGCTCCGGTTCTTGGATAGAGTTGTTTACAGTAATTGTAAGTGGCGTTGAGTCAAACAATCCATCTTTTTTTACTTCTACATCAAAGGTGTAGGTTTTTCCACCATCAGTACTCGTTGGAGCCCATGTGAACATCCCGGTATTTGAAATAATTTTTGTGCCTGTAGGCGCGTTTCTTAGGCTAAAAACATGGTCTTTGATTGTGCTATCTGTTAATTTTACAGTAAATGACAATAATTTTCCTTCATCGACTGATAATTTCCCAACGGGGCTAATCTCCAATCCTGTAATTTTTGGAGTAGCGGTTGATTCATTTGACGGTTCGCTTGTTCCCGCTACATTAATTGCTGAAATTCTGTAGGTATATTTTGAATCCGTTACAAGGCCTGAATGAGTATAAATTCTTGATGTACTCTGGGTGTTCTCCACTATTGTACTAAAGGGACCATTGTTTTTTTTAGATTCAATTTTATAACCAACAACATCTGAATTTCCATCATCCACTGGTTCGCCCCATGTAAGCTTGATAGATTTTACAGATTCGGTTTCTGCGCGCAGTTTTATTGGAGGTGAAGACACCGTTACTTTAACTTCAGTTGAAGTTATCGGCTCTTCTGATGTATCTGTAGAACTTTCTCTAGGTGTAGCAGATGCAGTGTTTGATTCTTCAGTTACGCCGAATCCAATGTTTGCTGCAACTGCATAAGTGTAAATATTGTCAATTGCCAAATTTGAAACAATAAATGTGGTAGTCTGTCCATTTGTATTTCCAACAATATCATAAACATCATCGCCTATTTTCCGTTTGATTTCATATCCGCTAATTGATTGACCAAATGTTTGAGATGGAGGTATCCATGACAACTTGATTTGACTGGGAGAAATTGCAGTCGCAGTAAGTGCAACAGGTGTTGTAGTATGTTTTGGTTTTTCTGAAACCGATGGCGATGCGTCACTTGTCCCTTCAGAGTTTATTGAATAAACGCGATAATAGTATGTTTCAGTTTCCTCCAATCCATGATGAATAAACGAGGTGGTTTTGCTTGCAGAATTTTCTATTATTGTAGTGTAATCTTCAGAGCCAACTTTATACTCAATTTTATATCCAGTAATTTCCGGAACAGATTCATCTAGTTTAGATTCATCCCAAGTAAGAATTATTGATGTTGGGGAGATCGCCATTGCTTTGAGATTTTCAGGTCTGCCAGGCGTCATCACAACAGGATCTGAACGAAGTGCCAAAGCCTGGATTCTATCATTTCCTGAATCTGCCACAAATAGCAGATCATTTGTCGAGTCTAATGATATTCCTATTGGAGTATTAAACTGGCCATTCTTAGAACCAAAAGTTCCAAATTCTTCAACAAAACACACTCCGTCTGCAATCTCTTGTGCCCCACTTGGACATAAAGTGTCATCTATGATCTCGAAGACTTGAATTCGATCATTGTCTGAATCTGCAATGTATAGTAAATCATTTGCATCATCAAATGCCAATCCAGCAGGATTGTCAAATTGTCCGTCCCCATCACCTGAAGAACCAAATTCCTTTACAAAACAAATACCATCAACTGATTTGACTGTGGCCCCTGGACATAAAGTTCCAGTTACAAGTTCAAACATAACAATTCTATCATTTCCAGAATCAGTAACAAAGAGAATATCATTGGAATTGTCAATTATCATGCTCGATGGATTTTTGAATTTATCATTTCCATCAAAAGAATCAAAATCAAACTTAAAATTCCCTGCTGAGTTAAAAACTGAAATTGAATCTCTTTTTGAATTTGAGACAAAGATGTCTCTAGTTCTATCTTGAATTACTACTCCCTCTACACCTCCAAGGTATTCGTTATTTTTATTATCTGATGAACCAAATTTGAATCGAAATTTTCCGTTATCATTAAAAACTTGAATTCTTTCATTGTCTCCATCTACAACAAAATATTTTCCAAAAGCACCAAGAGCTATACTGGACGGATTGTCAAATTGTCCGTCCCCATCATTGCTTGCTCCATCTGCATCATCATTGCAATTTTGAATTTGTGCTATGTCACAAAAAGATCCGTATTCAAAATCATGATCTCCATCATCGTCAAATACATTTATTCTGTTGTTATCTTTGTCAACAACGTGAATTTCTTTTCCGTCACTACTAACTATGACATCAGTAGGATTGTCTAACTGATCGTCATTGGTTCCGAATTCTCCAAACTTGAAATAAAACTCCATTTCTGCATAGGCCAATGGAATTGATACAATACACATTACAAAAAATATGCTCAAAATGATATTTCTCGCCAATTCATATTACATTTGTGCATATTTTTATTAAATTAGAAAATAAATTTCATTACTCTTTTACTTAATTGACTTGAGCTAGTTTCTGAAGTGTTTTCTTACCTTAAATGCGATAAGGATGGGCGTTGCAATATACATTCCAAGATTCAATGCGACTACGGAAATTCCCAATCCCAATACCCCAATCTCTGAGCCATTTTCAGCTAGGGTCATGATTGAAAGGGTTGATACCATTGGAGTGATGAATGCCCTAACTGCTTCTTGGAACATTGGATTTTCTCTTTCCCAGTCGGCTATTGTTGGTGAGAACAAATAGTATAATTGATTAAACCCTGCCATGAATGCCACTCCATATGATGTGCTCATTACAGTGTTGTCCCTGACTTCTCTTAGGAACTGTATTTGGGGGGCAAGTTCTGTACCATATGCTGCAGTTGCAATAAGACAACCACCTCCATGTGAATCATCTACAATTACACATATACCATCAACCAAGTCTGTATTTGCTCCACATTCTCCAAATTCTGGTTCGTCTTTTAGTGGTTCTTCTAAGCCGACTGCCTGATAAATGGAATCGTAGTTAGGGTAGGACTTGTCAAACCAATCTTTGTAGCCGGCCTCGTTGTTGTACCTGTCAAC